>NZ_JAKZKW010000004.1 GCF_022808695.1 Fundidesulfovibrio soli | reverse complement strand
GGGCGGCGAGGGCGGATATATTTGAAGAATATCCTGCCTCGCCGCCCGCGCGACCCCGGACAGCGGGAACGTCTCCCCTGACACGGGCAGGGGCGCAGTCCCGATACGGGAGAACCTCGTATGGCCTACCCCAAACGCCTCGTCCTCCTCCTGCAGGATCTGCTCTTTGGCGGCACGCAGCGCCACGCCCTGGAGCTGGCCCGCCGCATAGACCGCACCCGCTTCGCCCCCGAGTTCTGGATGATGAGCGCGGGGCGCGATTTCGAGGCCCAGGCCCGCGAGGCCGACATCAAACTGGCCTGGATTGACGATAAGCGTTCGATAGGCGCAGGAACGATTTACAAGCTGCATCAGCATCTTAAGCGCAACAAGCCGGACATCCTCATGCCGCTCACCGCCGTGCCCAACATCTGGGGCCGGCTGCTGGGCAGGCTCTCCGGCCTGCCCCTTGTGCTGGGCACCTGCCGGGGCGGGGGCAACATCGCCCGGCAGCACGAGCGTTTTTTGGCCCGGTTCGCCCACCATCACATCACCAACACGCAGGCCCTCAAGAACGCCCTGCTGGCCCTGGGCCGCAGCGACGAGCAGGTGACCGTGATCCAGAACGGGGTGGACACCGACTTCTTCAGCCCCGACCCCGACGGCTTCGCCCCGGTGCGCAAGGTGGTGCTCTGCGTGGCGCGCTTCGTGGAGGACAAGGATCATCTGACCCTGCTTAGCGCCTTCGACCAGGCCTGGAAGGCCGTGCCCGAGGCCGAGCTGTGGCTGGTGGGGGACGGGCCGCTCAAGGGGCGCGTGGAGCACGCGGCGCGCAAGCTGTCCTGCGCGCGCAACATCCGCGTGTATCCGGGCGGGCCGGATCTGCGTCCTTTCTATCGGCAGGCCACGATTCTGGCCTTGTCCTCCCTGCGGGAGGGGCTGCCCAACGTGGTGCTGGAGGGCATGGCCACGGGCCTGCCCGTGGTTGCCACGGGCGTGGGCGGCATCCCCGAGGTGGTGGAGCAGGGCCGCACAGGCCTGCTCAGCCCCGCGCGCGACGCCGAGGCTTTGGGAGCAAATCTTGCGGCCCTGCTGGCCGACGAGGAGCGGCGCGCTTCCATGGGCGCGCAGGCCCGGGCTGTGGCCCTGGAGACCTACTCCATGGAAGCCATGGTCAGGCGGCACGAAGATCTGCTTGCACGCCTCGCCGAATGACCGGACGGGTATTATAAGGGATTCCAAAGGGAGAAACTCCCTTTGGCCGCCGGAGGCTTTCTTGATGGCTGATCGCGCCGGAGAGGGGAGAGTGCCTCCGGCGGGCAAAGGGACTTCGTCCCTCTGCACTCCCATCCCGCTTCGCGCCTGTCCGGCGGGGATTGCGGGCCGCAGGGAACAATATGCGGGCTGTTCAAGCCCGAAGCGAACGTTTATAAGGCGCGGGCGAACAAGCCCGCTGGAGTGAAATATGAAACCCCTCACGACGATGGCCTGCGCCGTTCTGCTGGCCCTCGCCCTGGCCCTGCCCGCCGCCGCATCGGCGGACTTGACCGGGCGCTGGGAGGCCGAATTCATGGGAAACCGCGTGGAGTGCCATCTGGAGCAGCGCGGCAAGTTCCTTTACGGCGTGGCCTATGTGTTCACCCGCACCGGCGAGCGCAACACCTACCATCTGGCGGGGATGATGGACAACGGCCGCATCCGCGCCCAGCACGGCAGCGGCAACTATTTCGAGGGAGCGCTGCAGGGCGCGGACACGGCCGCGGGCACGTTCTACTTCAAGGATGGCCCCTCGGTACCCATGCAGGCCAAGCGCACCGCCAAGGGCCGCACAGCCCCCGGCGGGCTGGAGTGGCCTGCGGGATTTCCCCCCGCCAACTGATTTTCAAGGAACCATACGCAGTGAAAACCCTTTTCGTACTCTCGGCCCTGGCCGAAATCGCCGTTCTCTTCGCGCTCTACCTCGCGGGCCGCAGGCACGTCCTGAGCGGCATGCGTCTCCAGCCGCCCCTGGACAGGGCTCCGGCCAAGCCCCTGCGCGCCGCCATGATCGTCCCCGTCACCGGGGATACGCCAACGGTCCGCAACGGCCTGGCCAGCCTGCTCAGGCAGGAGTACCCGGGCCTGCGCTACGTCATCGTCACCCGCGACGAGGAAGACCCGGCCACGGCCATGGTCCGCGCGCTCATCGAGGGCCGCGAGGACGCCGTGCTGCTCACCAGCGGCCCGGCCACCACCAGCGGCCAGAAGAACCACAACCTGTTGGCCGGGGTGCGCCACCTGGGCGACTGGCCCGAGGCCTACATTTTCTGCGACTCCTCGCACCTGGCCAAGGCCGACCTGGCCGCGCTGCTGCTGGAGCCGCTGGCCAAGGAATGGGCCGTGATCTCCGGCGGGTTCCATCGCGTTATCCCGCGCGACACGGCCATCCCCACCCTGGGCATGCTCAACGTCTGCCTGGCCCTGCACTGCCTGCAGCCCATCCGGGCCATCACCCAGCCCTGGGGCGGGGCCATGGCCATCACCCGCGAGGCCTTCGAGGAGAACGGCGTGGCCAAGGTCTGGGCGCACAACATCGTGGACGACTTCTCCATGGGGCCCCTGCTGGCCAAGAAGCGCATCCGCACCTGGCCCGTGGCCGACGCCTGCCTGGACACCCCGCTCAAGGCCGTGAAGTGGAAACTCTGGGAGGACTGGCTCACCCGCCAGCTGCTCTACCTCAAGTTCTGCACCCCTGAAATGTGGCTCGGCTCCCTGGTGGTGGTCTGGCTTTTCCTGTTCCCGCCCCTGGCCGCGCTGGGTGGCGTGCTGGGCGCGCTGGCCGGATGCGCCGGGTGGTGGTGGCTGGGCGCGGCCCTGGCCTATGCGGGCGGGTTCACCGCCGTGGGCATGGCCTTCAAAAACTTCTCGCCCCGTCCCATGACCCTCTGGCACTGGATGCGGGGGTTCTTCGTCACCTTCCTGATGACCTCCTGGTGCTACCTGCGCACCTGGACCACGTTCACCATGTCCTGGCGCGGGATTTCCTACAAAGTGACCTGGGGCGGGCGCGTGGTGAAGGTGCTCAGAAGTTAGAGCAGACGGGCGCTCGGCGCTGCGATGCAATGAAGGCCGGCGCGGGAGATTCCCGCACCGGCCTTTTTGTCTTGTCGGGACGGATGGGTTTGAAGACGCGGGGCGCTGCCCCGCACCCCGCCAGGGGGCGTGGCCCCCTGGACCCGCAAATGGGACGGGATCACCATTCCGACGTGCGGTGGGAGCCGATGTGAACCCTGCTATGAAAATGTTTGCAGCCCGCCTGGCCATTGGCCAGGCGGGCTGCCGTAATTTTGGCCGCCGGACTACGCGAAGCTATTGGGGGTGCAGGGGGATCATCCCCCTGCCGGTGGGGTTTGGGGAGGCGGAGCCTCCCCAAGAAATATCGCCTAGAATCTGGGTTCAGCCCTTCTGCAACTGCCCCCGCATCTCCTTCCACCATTTCCAGCCCAGCACCACGAACGGCGCAATCGCCGCGCCTTCGGCCAGCTCCCTGATCCCCAGGGGCCGCAGGCCGAAATAGAGCGCCGCGCCGATGGCCGTGGTCAGGACCACGGGGGCCACGGCCCGCCATTTGATCAGCTGCATGGTGCGCTGGCAGTAGAGCGTGGTGCAGGCCCCCACCGCGCCCTTGGTGATGACGATGGCCAGCCCCGCGCCAAGCAGCGGGTTCTGCGGGATGAGCAGCGCGCACAGGGCCACGTTCAGGGCCAGTCCGCCCCCGTAGATCCAGAACAGGGCGTTCTGGCGGTGCTGGCTCATCATCAGGTAGGCGGCGAGGTTGTGGATGAAGCTGAACATCACCGAGGGCACCAGCCACTTCTGCAGCCACATGGCCTGGGTGTAGCTCTGGCCGTAGATCAGCCCGATGATCCTGTCGGACTCGATGAACAGGAAGAACATCACCGGCACGGAGGCCCCGAGCAGCCATTTGACCGAGTTGTCCTTGAGGCGGTCGAACTCGTCCTTGTTGTGGCGCCAGAGGCCAACGAACAGCGGGAAAAGCACGCTCTTCATGAGCAGGCTGGAGATGGGGATCTGGATGGCGTCCACCACCTCCCAGGTGGCGGAGTATTGGGCCACGGAGTTGGGGCCTGCCACGCGCTGCAGGAAGAAGAGGTTGGCCTTGTTGTAGAGGATGGAGAACAGGGCCATGAACACGAACACCAGCCCGCCCTTGGCCGTGGCCCAGGTTCGGGCCAGGGCCTTGCCCTTGAGGGTCAGGCTCTGGATGTCGGTCTTGTTGATGGCGATCCAGGCCCCGCCCGCGAGGTTGATGCCGTTCTCGATGATCTTGAACAGGGCGATCCAGTGGGGCTGGAAGCCAAGGGCAAGGGTGCCCAGGGCCCAGCCGTAGCCGCAGACCGCGCCCAGGGTGCGGATGCGGGCCTCCAGGTCCTGGCGGCCCTGCACGCGGCAGGCCACGAAGAAGGTGCTGGCCAGAGCCTCCAGGCCCACGCCGGCCGTGATCACCTGGATGAGGTTGGTCAGGCCCCCGGTGTAGCGCTGCTGCATGACGAAGGCCGTGACGCCGAGCCACCCCAGCACCAGGATGGTGGCCTTGATCAGCGTGTACTGCACCAGGATGTCGCCCTTGTGCCCGAACTTCTTGGAGAGCGAGGAGACCAGGGGCTGGTTCAGGCCGAACTCGCCCAGGAAGAGCACGATGACGGCCGTGTTGAAGGCCAGCTGGAACTCGCCGTAGTGGCTCTGGTCCATGCGGGCCAGGTAGATGAAGAAGGCGGTGTGCAGCAGGTCGCGGATGGTCTGGGCGGAGGCGAGATGCAGGAACTTGCCCAAGATGCCGTGGGATTTGACGCCTGGAGACGACGGTGCGGGCGGACGGGTCATTCGTTTGGCGTCTTATGCGGATGGAGAGGGGCGGGCCTGCTGGCCCGCCCCTGCGGCATCACTTGGATTTTTTGGCCTTGGAGGCCTTGGTTTTCTTCGCTGCGGCTTCAGCCTTGGGCTTGGCCTTGGGCTTGGCGGCCGCGGCAGCCGGAGCGGGCTTGGTTGTCGGCTCGGACACGGCGGGCAGCGGCGTCTCGTGCACCACTGGCAGAGGCATCTGCTTCACCTGGGGCAGGGCCTCCTCCTTGGAGACGGGCAGGTGCTCCTCGGCCACGGCCGGCGCCGGTGCGGCAACGGGCGCGGCGGCCTCAGGTGTTTCGGCCTCGGGCGCTTCGGGCTGGGTGTCGCCTTCGGGGGCCTGCGGGGCCTGCACCTTGGCCGGGGCCTCCTGGGCCGCGCCGCCGCAGCATCCGCCGCGCGGCGTGCAGGAGATGAACCCGCCGAACTTCTCCAGTTCGTCCACGCGGCAGCTCCAGACCATCTTGCCCTTGTAGTGGATGGCGTCCGGGCAGCCATCGCACATGTTCTGGCGGCCGTCGTCGAAGACGTCGCAGGGCTGGATGATCATGATGGACTGGATGTGCAGGCAGTCCGTCCACTTGGAGGGCTCCTTGAGCCACCGCCCGAAGATCTTGCGGATTGACTTGTCGAAGAGCGCCAGGGGGAACATGGCCTGGGCCGTGTTGGTAAGCCAGGGCCGGGTGTAGGCCAGGTAGGTGCCGAAGAACAGGTGGTGGAAGCTCTGGACGATCTCGGCGAACTTGGGCGAGAGGTGCCCCAGGATGCGGTTCTTGTCGCCCACGCGCAGGGTGAGCAGCCACTTCATGGACTGCGGGTCCTCGGTGCCGTTCAGGTAGGCGCAGGGCTCGAACTCGGGGCAGACCTCGCGGATCTTGTCGGCCACTTCCTGGGCCACGATGTCCTTGTGGGTCTCCATGTGGTCCAGCTGGTAGACGAGCTCCGTGGGCTTCACCTCGCGCCCGCCCACGAACACGTCGAAATTCCATTGGGTCTTGGCGGAGCGGAACAGGATGTAGACCATGGTCTGCACCAGGTCCATGTGCTCCTGCGCCCAGTTGGTGAGCATGGGGATGTCGTCCAGGGTGTCGCGGTAGATGGTGGCGTTGAAGGCGCAGGCCACCTTGCCGCCGCTGTGCTCGTGGATCATCTTGGCCAGCTTCAGGCGCAGCTCGCACAGCTCGGCCTCGGTTTTGCCGATCCAGCCCGGGCGCTTCTGGTGGGAGTCCACGTGCATGGTGAAGCCCACCAGCCCGGCCTTGGTCAGGTCGCGCACCAGGGCGGGCGTCAGGGCCTGGCCGTTGGAGTTGATGATGGGCTTCCAGCCCTGGGCGGCCACGTAGCGCACCAGCTCCACGATGTCGGGGTAGATCAGGGGTTCGCCGCCGGCGATGGAGATGCCGTCGGTGCGCCGTAGCGCGCGAACCTGCTCCAGGTCGCGGATGACGTCCGCCAGGGGCTTGTGCCCGTCGGGGTCGTTCTCGCGATAGCAGCCTTCGCAATAGAGGTTGCACTTGGTGGTCGGCTCCAGCCAGGTGATGGAGTTGTCGGCCAGGTTCCAGGGGAGGCGGTAATAGCTTCCGGGAGTCAGGGGGCGTTTCGCGTTCATGGCATGTCCGTAATCGCTTAAGTGTCTATCCTGATTTTACACATCCTGCCCGAACTAGCGCAATCGTCAATTCTTGGCAACGGCGGGGAGGCGCTGGCCGCCTATGTAGCTCTCCACGAGCCCGAAGGCGTACTCGTTGCCCCTGAAGTCCACCGCCGCCACGCGCTCCCGGCAGCGCTCCACCTGGCTCTCGAAGCCGGAGACCGCGGCCTCGTCCAGGTGGTGCATGTCCAGATGCAGGCCGTAGCCGAGCTTCTGCAGGTAGTGGGCGTTGAGCCACTGCTCGAACGCGCCCTTGACCGGCAGGGAAATGATGGGCTTGCCGTAGTAGAGGGCCTCGCTCATGAGCGTGTGCCCGCCGCCGCAGATCACATAGGCGGCGGAGGCCATGTCTTCGAGCAGGCCGTCCTCGCTGAAGGTCTTGAAGGTCAGGGGGCCGTCCACCTCGTCGCGGTGGTAGCCGTAGACGATCACCGGGCGCCCCAGCGTCTTGAGCAGGGGCACGAAGCGGTCGCAGATGGAGCAGCTCTGGTAGACGAGCACGTGCCCGCCGATGCTCGGCGTGTGCTCGAAGACCTTCTCACGGTGGATGGGCGGCGAGATGGCCCTGTGCGGCCCGGGCTTCAGCGGCGGCTGGTAGAAGGAGATCACCAAATGGTCCGTGGAGTTGGAGAAAAGGTTGTCCACGGAGAAGGAGGTGGAGCGCAGGTCCCACCAGACGGAGCGGGGCAGCCGGTGCTGGCAGAGCGTGATGACGTGCTGGTGGTCGATGGAGAGGCAGCGGACCCCCGCGCGCTTGGCCGCGATGGGCACGAAATATTCGTAGTCGGAGATGCAGGCGTCGGGCTTGAAGCTCTCGATCACGCGGCCCAGGCGTTTGAGCTCGCTTTCGCGCCGCGCCAGGGTCTTCACGCCGAGCTTCACGGTCTCCCAGAGGTCCAGGGAGTAGTTCTTGTAGCGGGTGCCGGGGTTGAGCGCCGTCTCCACGCGGTAGTCGCGCCGCAGGATCCCGGCGGCCTCCTCGCTGGTGACGAAGAGGAACTCGTGCTGGGGGAAACGCCGGGCCAGGGTCAGGGCGCGGATGGCGTGGCCGTGCTGGGAGCCGTGAACGCCGTAGAGGATGCGTGCCATGTTCGTCCTGGACTTAGCCGATGCTCGGGTTGTTGTGCTTGAGCCAGAGCTGGAGCACCAGCAGGGTCCACAGCTCCTTGCGGCGGTCGGCGCGGCCGGAGGCGTGCTCCTCCACCAGGGCGCGCACGGCCTTGGGCTCGAACAGGCCCTGGGCGCGCAGGTGCGCTTCGCCCAGCAGTTCGTCCACCAGGGGGCGGAGCCTGCCGCGCAGCCACTTGGCCACCGGGATCAGGAAGCCGCGCTTGTTGCGCGTGAGAATCTCTTTGGGCAGCACGTCCGCCAGGGCCTTCTTCAGGATGTACTTGCGCTTAAGCCCGCGCAGCTTGAAATCGAAAGGCAGGCGGCAGGCGAACTCGGCCACGCCGCGATCCAGGAAGGGGGCGCGGGCCTCCAGGGAGTGCATCATGGTGCAGCGGTCCACCTTGACCAGGATGTAGTCCAGCAGGAACTGCCTGGCGTAGGTGTGGGCGGCCTTGTCCATGACGGAGCCGGGCGCGCGCTCGAAGATGCGCTTGGTGGAGGCGTAGAGGTTGTCGCCCCTGAGCGCGCCCATGCCCTGGTCCAGCCAGAGGGCGCGCTGCTGCGCGGGGTGCAGGGCCGTGAGCCAGGTCTGTATGCGCAGCCACTCGGGCTTCGTGGCCCCGGCCAGGAAGGTGGCCGCGCCCAGGCGCAGGTTCACGTAGCCCTCCGAGGCGGGCAGCACGCCGCACAGCGGCTCCACCACGCCCCGGCGCAGGAAACCGGGCAGGGCGTTGTACCAGCGCGAGGCCTTCAAGCCGATGAAGTGCTCGTAGCCGGAGAACAGCTCGTCCGCGCCGTCGCCGCCCAGGGCCACGGTGACCTTCTCCCGGGTGATCTTGGAGAGCAGGTAGGTGGGCGCGATGGAGGGGTCGGCCATGGGTTCGTCGAAGCGGGTGACGATCTCGGGCAGCAGGTCGGCGCAGTCCTCGGCGGCCAGGATGCGCTCGTGGTGGTCCGTCTCCCAGCGTTTGGCCACCAGGCGCGCATAGGAGGACTCGTCGTAGCTGGCTTCCTGGAAGCCGATGGAGAAGGTCTTGATGCGCGGGGCCAGCTGGGCCATGAGCCCGGCCACGATGGAGGAGTCGATGCCGCCGGAGAGGAACACGCCCAGGGGCACGTCCGAGACGAGCCTGCGCTTCACGGCCAGGGTCAGGCGCTCGCGCAGCTCCTCGCAGAGCTCCTCCTCGGTGGCGTGGGTGGGCTCGGGCCCGGGCAGCTGCCAATACGGCTCCACCACCACCTGGGAGTCCCGCAGCAGCAGGTAGTGCGAGGGCGGCAGCTTGCGCACCTCCCGGTAGATGCTGTCCGGGGTGGGCACGTATTCGTAGGCCAGGAAGCGGGCCAGGGTCTCGGGGGCCACGCTGAGCTTCAGGCCCGGGTATTGCGTCAGGGCCGTAAGCTCCGAGGCGAAGACGAACGCGCCGTTCTGCAGGGTGTAAAAGAAGGGCTTCTTGCCGAAGCGGTCGCGGGCGCAGAACAGGGTGCGGCTGGCGTCGTCCCAGAGGGCGAAGGCGAACATGCCCTCGAAGCGGTCCAGGCAGTCCGGCCCCCACTCCAGCCAGCCCGCCAGGATGACCTCCGTGTCGGAGCTTGTGCGGAAGCTGTGCCCTCTGGCCTCAAGCTCGGCCTTGATCTCGCGGTAGTTGTAGATCTCGCCGTTGAAGGTCACGGCGCAGCGGCCCGAATGGTGCTCCATGGGCTGGCCGCCGCTGGAGAGGTCGATGATGGAGAGCCTGCGGTGGCCCAGGGCGGCCGGGCCGCGCAGCATGTGCCCCCATCCGTCGGGGCCGCGGTGGGCCATGCGCGAGGTCATGCCCTCCAGGACCTGGGCCGCGTCCTGGGGCAGGGGCTCGCCGCCCGTGTGCACGAAACCGGCTATGCCGCACATGGGCTAGGGGTTCTCCGTATCCTGGGGGGTGAGGTGCCTGGCGAAGAGCTCGAAGAGAGCCTTGGCGTTGGCCTGGGGGTCGAACATCTTCTTCACCAACTCGCGCCCTTCAGCCGCCATCTCCACGGCGCGGCCCCTGTCGGAGGCCATGCGGCGCACGGCGGCGGCCAGGGCGGCCGGGTCGCGCTGGGGTACGATCAGGCCTGTCTCGCCGTCGCGTATCACCTCGGGGATGCCGCAGACGTCGGTGGCCACCACGGGCATACGGTAGGCCAGGGCCTCCATGATCACGTTGGGGATGCCGTCGCGGTCCCCGCTGGAGTGCACCACGCTCGGCACCAGGAACACGTCATGCGTCTTGAACAGATAGGACAGCTGGTCGTGCGGCAGGAAGCCGGGCATATCCACGCAGTCCTTGAGGCCCAGCAGCAGGCGCAGGGCGCGCAGGACAGGCCCCTGGAAGCCCGCGCCCACCAGGGTCAGCCTGAAGCGCACCCCCTGCTTCTTGAGCAGGGCGCAGGCCTTGAGCAGCACGTCGAAGCCCTTGGTGCGGGCGAAGCGGCCCACGGCCAGCAGCTTGAGCGGCTCGACCATGGCGGCGTCGCAGTCGCCGTTCTCGCGCAGGGTGAGGCTGTTGTAGACCAGGTTGACCTTGTGCTCCTGGCCGGGCGCGAAGGAGGCCAGATAGCCCACGTTGGCCAGGTTGTTGGCGCGCACGAACGCGCTGTCGCGGATTTTTTCGGCCAGGGCGCCGTCGGGGGGGTAGATGTCCCCGGCGCGGCCGGCCATGGAAAAGGGGATGCCCGTGAGCCGCGAGGCCACCCAGGCCGCCGTGGCCGGGCCGTTGGCCCAGGGGGCGTGGATGTGGCCCACCTGGTCGCGCTCCAGCAGGCGCGCCAGCCTGAACCCGGCGAGAAAGGCCCACCAGGCCTCGCCCTTGACCTCCAGGCAGCTCCACTTCCGGCGCAGGACCTCCCTGGCCAGGGCCTTGAAGCATCCGGGGACGCGCCTGTTCCAGTAGAGGATGTCGCGCGCCATCAGCGGCAGGGCCTTGAGGCCCATGCGCCGCACCCCGTAGGAGGCGTCGAGCATCTCAGGCGAGAGGTTGGAGAGCTTCTTGCCGTACAGGCTGTAGACGAGCACGTGCAGACCCTGCTGACGCAGGGACTTGACTTCGCGGAAGATGAAGGTTTCCGACGAGAGAGGAAACCAGAGCAGTACGTATGCGGTAGTGGGAAGATTCAAAAGTGGTCCCCAATGGCGGATCGGCCCGCGATCCCTTCCGGGTATGTAATCCAGCACGGGCCGTGTGTAAAGCACGCAGGGCGGGAAGAAAGGCTTGACAAGCGAAGGTTTGTAACACATCGGGTATGTGGCTTGAACTGAAGCGGTTTATGCCCATGTGGCATCATTTCGCACCACATTTCCCAGGGCAGGACATGAGCCAGACCAACATTCTTCTCGAATCCGGGACCAACGAGCTGGAGATCGTCGAATTCTACATCGACGAAGTGGGCGAGGACGGCGCGACCTACCGCAGCCATTTCGGCGTGAACGTGGCCAAGGTGCTTGAGATCATCCGCAAGCCCAAGGTCACCAAGCTGCCGAGCACGCCCCACCCATCCGTGGAGGGCACCTTCAACCTGCGCTCGCGCATCATCCCGCTCATCGACCTGTCGGTCTGGCTGGGCAAGACCATGGTGGAGACGGACAACGCCAAGGTCATCGTCTCGGAGTTCAACAACATCACCAACGCCTTCCTGGTATCCGGCGTCACGCGCATCCACCGCCTGAGCTGGGAGCAGGTGGAGCCGCCCAGCGGCTACGTGGCCAGCTTCTCCTCCAACAGCTTCACCGGGGTCATCAAGTTCGAGGACCGCATCGTGCTCCTGCTCGACATGGAGCGCATCATCTGGGACCTCAACCCCAGCCTGGCCATGCGCGAAGACCCCGACGCCGACTCCCGCGTGGAGTCCGGCGAGGGCTTCCAGTACCGCGCCCTGGTGGTGGATGACTCCAGCTCCATCCGCAAGCTCATCGTCAGCACCCTGACCCGCGACGGGTACGAGGTCGAGCAGGACATCAACGGCCAGAACGCCTGGGAACGCCTGCTGACCATCAAGAAGGAAGCTGCGGATCGCGGGTTGGACATCCTGGCCATGCTCAACCTGGTGGTCTCCGACATCGAGATGCCCGCCATGGACGGCCACAACCTCTGCAAGCGCATCAAGGAAGACCCCGTGCTGCGCGACATCCCCGTGATCCTGTTCTCCTCGCTCATCAACGACAAGCTCTTCCACAAGGGCCAGTCCGTGGGCGCGGACGACCAGGTGTCCAAGCCTGAGATCACCACCCTGACGGTGCGGGCCAAGAAGCTCATCGAGCAGAAGGGCAAGCGCCTCGGTCTTTAGGCGCTATGGCGCGGCAGGGGCCAGAGTAGTTCCATGAGCATTCGGGTGTTGCTCGTCTCCGAGGAGGGACCCGCCAGGCGGGGCTACCTGCTCGCCATCGGAGGGCCAGACGTCCAGGTGGACGTGGTGGACTCGCCCCGCAGCGTGAAGGAGCGCATCCAGACATCTACCTACCAGGGCGTCGTGGTGGACATGCACACCCTGATGCGCGACCGGACCTACGACAAGCGAGAGCTCTTCAGGCTGGAGGAGCGCCTCCCGGTGATCCGCGTGAGGCTGGACCCGGCCACGGGCGACATTGCGGGAGTCTCCTGCGGGGAGGCCATCCGCGGCAAGGCCAGTTTGAAGGAGTTCATCGTCAGTCAGTGCGGCTGCGCCAAGTCCTCGGCGTCCCCTCTGGCGCATGGCGTGCCCCTCAATCTTGCCGTGATGATCTGCCCCTCAAGGAGCAGCCCGGAAGAGGCGTGCGGCAAGTCCGTGACGCTGCGCGTGGCTTTGGCCGGGTGTTCCGTGTTCGCGCCGGCGCCGCCCGAGGAAGGGGCGCTGGTCTGGCTCGTCTTCCCCGACCTGAACGACCGCACGCCCATACCCTCCCGCGTGGTCTGGCGGGTGCCCTGGGGCGGCAAGCGCGCCGCGCCGGGCATGGGGCTCGCGTTCGCCTCGCTCACGCAGGCCCAATTGCGCGAACTGACGGACATGGGGCTTTCCGGCCCGCAGCCGCCCCTTGCCCCGGACCTCCAGGACGTGTAGACACTTGGCCCACGGCGCGGAGGGATGGCCGAGCGGTTTAAGGCGGTGGTCTTGAAAACCATTGAGGGGGAGACCCCTCCGGGGGTTCGAATCCCTCTCCCTCCGCCACATGGACTTCCAAGCAAGTCCAGCGAAGTCCAAAATTGCTTGGAATTACGGCGAAAGCCCGGCCTTGTTGGTCCGGGCTTGTCTTTTATGGCCTGCTACCATCCGGGTAACAACCTGGGTAACAGGTTTCGAGGTCTGGTTAATATTATTCCGCATCACTGTTCGGAATATGCCATGCCGAGATCACCCCCCCTGACGCATTTTGGCGTGATGAACGCCAAGCCCGCTGGAATTTGACACGGAATCCCACCTGACGGATGGAGGGTCAGGCCGCCTAAGGGGCCGACCCCTCAACCTTACCTGGAGGCAGCCGATGGATGACGCCGATATCGTGGAACTTCAGGCCCGCAACGTGACCTATTATTCGCCCGGGGATGAAGAAGCCTTCTTCGAGTGGCTGGACAGGATCGAGTGCGTGGAGGGAGGATCCGGGAGCGGCGATACGCTCTACATCTCGGTGGACCGGGCCGAGGTGGACGAAGAGTGCCTCCGTGAGCTGCTGGCGCTGTTCAGGCGCTACGGCGTGGACTTGAAGCAGCTGCGCATCTTCGACAGCGAGGAGTTCGCGGCCTGGTTCCGCAATCCCGACGCCTTTTGGCACGCCGAGGTGTTCGGCTAGAACGGCAGGTCCGGCCCGGGGCGCGCGATCGCGTTCCCCGGGCCGTCAAGCCGTTCATGTGAAGGGACTGCTGTTCAAACGCGTGTTCGCCGCGCGCCACAGTTCAAGTTCCTGACCCCGACCCTGACCCCTTGCGCGGGGTCCAGGCGCCGCCAGGCAGGGCGCGAGCAGGCCGGGAGGCTGCCCCGCCGCCGTCCTTCAGCTTGAAGAAGCTCACGGTGGAGAGCAGCTGCTCGGCCTGGCTGGAGAGTTCCTCCGCCGTGGAGGCCATCTCCTCAGAGGCGGAGGCGTTCTGCTGGACGACCTGGTCCAGCTGCTGCACGGCCTGGTTGATCTGGCCCGCCCCGCTGTTCTGTTCGCGGGAGGCGGCGGAGATCTCCTGGATGAGCGCGGCCGTCCTGCGGATGTCCGGCACGATCTCCTTGAGCATCTTCCCCGCCTTGTCCGCCACGGCCACGGAATCGGCGGAGAGGGCCGATATCTCCGTCGCCGCGCGGCCCGAACGCTCGGCGAGCTTGCGCACCTCGGCCGCCACCACCGCGAAGCCCTTGCCGTGCTCGCCCGCGCGGGCCGCCTCGATGGCGGCGTTGAGCGCCAGGAGGTTGGTCTGGCGCGAGATCTCCTCGATGATGGAGATTTTTTCCGCGATCTGTTTCATGGCCCCCACGGTCATGGCCACGGCCTGCCCCCCGGCCTCGGCATCCTGCGCGGCCTTCAGGGCCAGGGCCTCGGTCTGCGCGGCGTTCTCCGCGTTGTGCTGGATGTTGGAGGCCATCTCGTCCATGGAGGAGGACACCTCCTCCACGCTGGCGGCCTGCTGCGAGGCCCCCTGGGAGAGCGTCTCCGAGGTGGCCGAGAGCTCCTGCGCGCCCGAGGCCACGTTGCCCGCGCCCTCCACCACCTCGCTCATGACTTCGCTCAAGCGCCCGGTCATCTCGCGCAGGGCGGCGGCGAGCATGCCGATCTCATCCTTCTGGTCCACGTCCAGGTCCTGGCTCATGTCGCCCGCGGCCATGCGCTGGGCGAAGGCCACGCCCTTCCGCACCGGGCCCACGATGCCCCGGGCCAGCAGCACCGCCAGCGCGATGGCCAGCGGCAGGGCCACGGCCGTGGCCGCGATGATTGTCGTGCGCGTGTGCGCGGCGGCCTCCAGCATGGCCTGGTCGGTCATGATGTGGTCGCTGATGGTCTGCTTGGTCTTGTCCAGGAGTTCCTGGACCTTGACGAGGTTGGGGATGGTCTCCGAGGAGTAGACCTTCTTGGCCTCCTCGGCTGTGAGCATCCGGGCGTTGTGCCAGCCGATGACGCCGGTGAGGGATGCCAGGGCGAGGCCCGCCTCCTTTTCCGTGACGTCGTGGAAATATTTCTTCGCGTCTCCGTGGCGGCCCTCGCCCAGAAGGGCGTTGATGCGGACCACGCTCTCATGCAGGCGCTCGTGCGGGCCGTAGACCGCGGCGATCTGCTTGTCGAACTCGGGGTCGGCCTGCCTGAGCCCGGCCATCTCGTCGGAGTAGAGCCACCTGCCGAGCCCGCACTTGTGCGGGTCGGACTCCACCTCGGCCTTGCGGCTGTTCTCGTCGGCCAGGGCCTTGAGCACGGCGTTGGACCACTTCAGGTGATCCCCCAGCTTGTCGCGCAGGAACCCGCCGAGCTCCGGGTTCACGGGGACGAACTTCTCCTTGATGGTGCCCGCGGAGCGGTGCAGCCCGTCGTGGTAGCGCTCGATGTCCGCCAGCAGGGGAGCGACGCCGGGCACGAGCCGTTCGGCCTCCGTGCGGCCATCGCCGTAATACCATTTGCCGAAGGCGCACTGTCGCGGGTTGATCTGCACCTCGAGCGTGGTGGCCTTGGAGCTGTTCAGGAACTCGCTGAGCTTGCTCGCCCAGTTCAGGTGGTCGACGATCCTCTGTGTGAATTCCCCCCTCAGCTTGTTGCCCACGATGACGATCTTGGCGTCGTCAACGATCGAGTTGACGCCTGTGATTGAGATCAGGCTCGCGGTGAGCATGAAGAGGAGCACGGCACCGAAACCAATAGCGAACTTCCATTGGATCCTTACATCCTTCCAACGCATCTTATTCCCCCCTGAGATACGAAAGGCATGATGTTGCAGAAAGCAATATGGATCAACGGTGCACGATGGAGCGGTACGAAATCACCGGCACCAATAGTGGAATCGGCTGCTGCTGTCGTATCATTAGCAAGTCAGGCCACTCGGCTCACGGCATTAGGCGTGAGAGGGCATTCGGAAGCGGCCTTCGCCCGGGCGCCGATGGACACCGGGGTGACGGCAGGCAGCGAGGGCGGGACCGCGCAGGTCCGGCCGTTCTGAACCGGCCGGAAACCGAACGCCAGCGGGCGGTTGCGCCTTCAGTCTGTCCGGGTCTTCGGAGCCCGGCGAGGCGCTGAGGCAACGAATGGTCCGCCTGGAATCAGCTGCTGTAATCCAAGGCGGCAATATTCATCATGTATTGTCGAGTCTGTCCAGGGTGGAGGGGGAGCGCCACCTCGGCGGCGCTACCGCTTTGCCAGCCCCCGGCCCTTCCAGAGCGCGAAGATGGCCGGATACAGGAGCAACTCCAGGATGGTGGAGGTCACCACGCCGCCGATCATGGGCGCGGCGATGCGCTTCATCACGTCCGAGCCCGCGCCCGTGGAGAACATCACCGGAAGCAGGCCCGCCAGGATCACGGCCACGGTCATGATCTTGGGGCGGATGCGCTTCACGGCGCCGTGCTCCACGGCCTCGCGCAGGTCCGCCTGGGTCTTGAGCCTGCCCTCGTCCTGCCACTGCTTGTAGGCCAGCTGCAGGTACAGCAGCATGACCACGCCCGTTTCGGCGTCCAGGCCCGCCAGGGCGATGATGCCCACCCACACGGCGATGCTCATGTTGTAGCCGAGCAGGTAGAGCAGCCAGAACGAACCCACCAGGGAGAAGGGCACGGCCAGCAGCACGATGCAGGTGGAGGCCAGGGACTTGGTGTTGATGTAGAGCAGCATGAAGATGATGAAGATGGTCAGCGGGATGACCATCTCCAGCCGCTCCTGGGTGCTGACCATGTTCTCGTACTCGCCGCTCCAGACCAGCCGGTATCCGGCCGGCATCTGCGGCTGCACGTTTTCCGCCACGGCCTTCTTCAGGCTGTTCACGTAGCCGCCCACGTCCGTGCCGGAGAAGTCGATGTAGACGTAGGCCGTGGGCATGCCCCCCTCGCTCTTGATCATGGAGGGGCCGTTGGTCACCTTGATGTTGGCCAGTTCGCCCAGGGGCACCTGCAGCATCCGGCGGGGCGCGGGCGGCACCCCCATCCTCGGCCCGGCTTCCTCCCCGCCCGGGCCGGAGCCCTGCACCGGCACCAGCAGGGCCCTGATGGTCTCCACGTCCTGGCGCAGCTCGCGCGGGTAGCGCACGTTCACGGGGTAGCGCTCCCGGCCCAGGATCACGGTGGTCAGGTTGCGCCCGCCGATGGCGGATTCGACGATGTCCTGCACGTCGGCCACGGTGAGCCCGTAGCGGGCGGCGGCCTGGCGCTTCACGCTGATGTCCAGGTAGTAGCCGGTGTTGACCTTGTCCGCGAAGACGGAGCGGGTGTGGGGCACCTGCTTGACCACCTCCTCCAGCCTGGTGCCGATCTTTTCGATCTCGGCCAGGTCCGGCCCCAGGATCTTGATGCCCACCGGGGTGCGGATGCCCGTGGAGAGCATGTCGATGCGGGCCTTGATGGGCATGGTGAAGGCGTTGACCACCCCGGGGATCTGCAGCCGGGCGTCCAGCTCGGCCTTGAGCTTCTCCACGTTCATGCCCGGGCGCCACTGCGCTTCAGGCTTCAAGTTGATGACCGTCTCGAACATCTCCATGGGCGCGGGGTCCGTGGCGGTCCCGGCGCGCCCGGCCTTGCCGAACACCTGGGCCACCTCGGGCACCGAGGCCAGGATGGAGTCCTGCAGCTTGAGGAGCCTCCCGGCCTCGGCGATGGAGATGCCGGGCATGGTCACGGGCATGTAGAAGAGGGTGCCCTCGTAGAGCGGGGGCATGAACTCCGAGCCAAGGCGCATCACGGGCCAGACAGTGGCCGCCATGACCAGCACGGCCAGCAGGATCATGGTCTTCTTGAAGCGCAGCGCCAGGATCACGAACGGGTGGTAGAGCAGGCGCAGCACGTGGCTCAGGGGGTTCTTGTCCTCCGGGCGCACCTTGCCCCGGATGAAGAGCGTCATGAGCATGGGCGTGAGCGTCACGGCCAGGAAGGCCGAGAAGAGCATGGCGAAGGTCTTGGTGTAGGCCAGGGGCTTGAACAGCCGCCCGGCCTGGCCCTGGAGCGTGAACACGGGCAGGAAGCCCACCGTGATCACCAGCAGGGAGAAGAACAGCGATGGCCCCACCTCCTGCGCGGCCTCCAGGATGACCTCCACGCGGGAGCCGGGCCTGCCCGCGTGTTCCCAGTCCTCAAGCTTCTTGTGGGCGTTCTCCACCATGATGATGGCGGCGTCCACCATGGCGCCGATGGCGATGGCGATGCCGGAGAGGCTCATGATGTTGGAGGTCACGCCCAGGGCGTTCATGCAGATGAAGGAGATGACGATGGCCAGCGGCAGGGTCAGGATGATGACCAGGGCGCTGGGCAGGTGGAACAGGAAGACCACGCACACGGCGCTCACGGCCACGGTGAGTTTGACGATCTCCTCCGTGAGTGTGGAGATGGCCCGGTGGATCAGGTCGGAGCGGTCGTAGGTGACCTCGAACTTCACGCCCGGGGGCAGCGAGGGCGCGACCTCGGCGATCTTGGCCTTCACCCTGTCGATGACGGAGAGCACGTTCTCCCCGAAGCGCACCACCACGATGCCGCCCGCCACCTCGCCGCGGCCGTCCAGGTCGGCCAGGCCCCGGCGCATCTCGGGCCCCAGGCTCACCCGGGCCACGTCCTTGAGGAACACGGGAGTGCCCCGGTTGTCCGTGCCCACGGAGACGTTCTCCAGGTCCGCGAGGCTTTTCACGTAGCCGCGCCCGCGCACCATGTACTCCGTGCCGGACATCTCCACCACGCGGCCTTCCACGTCGTTGTTGGAGAGGCGCACGGCCTCCAGCACCTTCTGCAGGGGCAGGCCGTAGCTGAAGAGCCGCCCCGGGTCCACGGTGATCTGGTACTGGCGCACGAAGCCGCCCAGCGAGGCCACCTCGGAGACGCCGGGCACGCTCTCCAGGGCCAGCTTGACGTTCCAGTCCTGCAGGGAGCGCAGCTGGGAGAGGTCGAGCTGCCCCGAGGTGTCCACCAGCGCGTAGGAGAAGCCCCAGCCCAGGCTGGTGGCGTCGGGCCCGAGCACGGGGTTCACGTCCGCCGGTATCTTGGCGCGCACCGATTGCAGGTATTCCAGCACCCGCGAGCGCGCCCAGTAGATGTCCGTGCCTTCCTTGAAGATCACGTAGATGAAGGACGAACCCAGGAAGGAGAAGCCGCGCACCGCCTGAACGCCAGGCGCGGCCAGCAGCGAGGTGACGATGGGGTAGGTCACCTGGTCCTCCACCAGGTCGGGGCTGCGGCCCTGCCACTCGGTGTAGACGATGACCTGGGGGTCGGAGAGGTCCGGGATGGCGTCCAGGGGCGCGTTGCGCATGGCCCACACGCCCCACAGGCCCAACGTGGCGCACATGATGGCCACCACGAGCCTGTTGCGGCCCGAAAATCCGATGATGCTCTGTATGATCATGGCTGCCCCGGGCTAATGGTGATGCTCGCCGCCGCCCCCGCTGCTCTTCAGGCGCGTTTCGGCGTCCAGGAGGAAGCTGGCGGAGGTGGCCACCTTGGTGCCGGGGGACAGCCCGGAGAGGATCTCCACGAAGCCGCCGGAGCGGATGCCCGTGGTCACGTCCTGGGGCTCGAAGTTGTTGGGGCTGGACTCGTAATAGACCACCTTGCGCACGCCCGTGTCGATGATGGCCGACTCGGGCACGGCCAGGCGCTGGCCCAGGTCGGTGCCCATCTGGATTTCGGCGTACATCTCGGGGCGCAGCAGCCCCTTGGGGTTGGGCAGCACGAAGCGCACCTTGGCCGTGCGGGTGTCGGCGGCGATCACAGGGTAGATCTGGGCCACCTTGGCCGTGAGGGGCGGGCCGGAAACGCCCGTGAGGGTGATCAGCGCGGTCTGGCCTTCCTTGAAATAGGGCAGGTTCTCCTCGTAGACGTCGGCCAGCACCCACACGGTGCTCAGGTCGGCCAGGTCGTAGAGCTTCTCGCCCGGGGCCACCTGCATGCCCAGGGTGGCCTGGCGGGAGATCACGTAGCCGTCCACGGGGCTTACGAGCACATAGTCGCGCGAGGGCTTGCCGTTCTTCTCCAGCTGTGCGGCCAGGCCGCCCGCGTCCAGCAGGGCCAGGCGCTGCCTGGCGGCGGCGAGCAGGGCCTGGCTGTCGTTTGCGAGCATGGCCGCGTATTCGCCCCCGCCCTCTGGGGCGGCCTTGGGCTGGGCGCTGCGCCAGCGCAGCAGGTTCAGGTACTCGAGCTGCGTGGCGTAGACCTCGGGGCTGTAGATGGCCAGCAGGGGCTGACCCTTTTTGACCGGCTGGCCGGTGTGGTCCACCATCAGGCGCTCCACGTAGCCTTCGGCCTTGGTGGTCACGGTGGCCAGGCGGGTCTCGTCCGGGGCCACGCGGCCCGTGGCCCGGATGATGGCCTTGAAGGGGCGCGTGGCCGCCTGGGTGACGGTGACGCCGATGAGCTTGGCCTGCTCGGGCGTGAGCATGGCCATGGGGGGCATGGGCGCGGAGGACGGGGCCGTCGCGCCGTGGCCTTCATGCCCCGTGGGCGCGGCAGGCGCCCCGTGGCCGGAGTGGTCCATGGCTGGGGCTGGGGCTGGGGCCGGGGCGGGATGCCCGGCGTGCCCCTGCTGCTGCGCCGGAGCCGCCGGAGCGCCGTGGCCGGAGTGGTCCATCCCGGCCATGGAGCCCTGACCGGCCGGCTGGCCCGGAGCCTGGGCCAGGGCGCCGCCCGGCAACGCCAGCGCGGCGGCCAGGCAGGCCGCCAGCAGCATGTGCTTCAACGTAGGTCCCGCTGTGGATGGCAACGCCCGCATGTGTCTCCCCCGCGCCTTGTGGTTCCGGCAGCTATTGCTGGCCCTGGTTCATCTTCATCATCTCCTCGGGCGTCATCTCCTTCATCTGGCCGGGCTGGCCAGGCTGGGCCTGCCCGTGGGCCCCGTGCTGGCCATGGCTGGCGGGCATGGCCTGCATCTGCTCGGGCGACATCATCTTCATCTGTTCCGGGGTCATCTGCTCCATCTGCTGCGGAGTCATCTGGCGGATCTGGTCTGGTGTCATGTGGCGCATGAGCTCGGGGGGCATGTTGTGGATCTCCGCCGGGGTCATCTGGCGGATCTCCTGCGGGGTCATGGCCTTCATCTGCTCGGGGGTCATCTGGTGGCCCGGGCCGCCGTGCCCGCCGTGCGACATCTGCGCCTGCGCCACGCCGCCCAGGGCGATCAGGGAGGCTGCGGCGAGTGAGAGGATCAACCGGTTCGATTTCATGTTCGACCTCACTTCGGTTTGGCCTGGGCGCTGTGCGCGCCCGAGGCGGCTTCCTTCGGCGATTCCTTGGCGGAGCCGCCGTTGTCGTCCAATGGTTTGGGGATGTTCAGGCCGTCGGAGAAGCCCGCCAGGCTCTCCAGCCGGGCGATGGCCTTCTGCTTCTCGGCCAGCTGAATCCAGTACTGCGCCTCATAGTCCAGCAAGGACTTGAGCCGGGCGACCACTGCGTAGATGTCGCCCTTGCCCCCGGCGTAGCTTGCGGCCGCAAGCTGGAAGTCCTGCCGGGTCTTGGGCAGGGTGCCGCTGGCGAACAGTTCGCTCAGCTTCTCGGCGGACTGCAGGGCGGCGTAGTTCTCGCGGATGGCTGCGGCCACGAGGTTTTTGCCCGCCTCCAGGTCGTAGCGGGACTCGGCCAGGTCCGCCCGGGACTCCTTGAGCCCTTCGGCCTGCTTGACGAAGAAGTACAGCGGCACCGTCACGGAGACGCCCGCGCTCCACATGTCCTGCCACTTCTGCTTGATGCCGGCCGGGCCAAGGAGCTCCGAACCGTCCGGGCCGGTGACCGCCTGGGGCTCCTGCGCGACCTTCCAGCCCTTCTGGGAGTAGCCGGCCGAGAGGGTCACGTCCGGCACGAACTCGGCCTTGGATTGAGAGACTTTGGCTTCAGCCCGCTCCACCTTCTTCATCCGGGCCTTGGTGTCGGGGGAGTCGAAGGATGCCTTGACCAGCAGATCCTCCAGGCTGCGCTTATAGGGCGCCTTGGAGGGCTCGGCGGGCTTGGCCAGGGGGGAATTCACCTCGCGCCCGAGCACGGAGTTGAGCATGCCCTCCAGGGTGGAGAGGCGCTGGCGGACCATCTGCTCCTTCTCCGCGAGCATGTACTTTTCGGTCTGGGCCATCACGGCGTCGCGCTGGTCGCCCAGGCCGGAGGCGTAGCGGGCCAGGGCGGCCTTCTCCACCTGTTCCAGCAGCTTGGCCTTGTCCTCGAGGATCTCGATGGTGCGGTGCGCCGTGAACAGGTCGTAGTAGAGCTCCTTGACCCGGGCGACGGTGCTCAGACGCAGGGCGTGCAGCTGCAGCCCCAGCGTCTCCATTTCCTTTTCGGCCACGCGGCCCTTCTGCACGAGCTTGCCCGGGAAGGGCACGGTCTGGGAGACGCCGAAAGCCCACAGCGCGTCGTAGGAATTCCCGAAGGTGTACTGGGACAGCCCAGTGTTGGTGTACCCGGCGGAGACCGAGGGGTCGGGCAGGGCCTTGGCCTGGGGGATGCGGTGCCGGGCGGAGGTCACGCGATGCTGTCCGGCGCTCAGCTCGGGATTGTTCTTCAGGGCCTCGCCCACCAGGGCGTTGAGGTCCAGCGTCTCCGCGGCCCGCGCCGGGGAGAGCAGCAGGCAGGCGCAGACGGCCGCGCAGCAGGCCAGCGGCAGTACGATCAGGCGGAGCGGGGCGGGCGTCTTGGTCATGGCGAATTCCGCGTTGGAGTGGGGCCGGGATTATCGTTAACAACCATAAGCTATCAGGGTGGGCAACGCAACAAATGGGCGCAATAGAGTTGTCACCGCAGGATGTTCCCCGAAAGTAGGAGGGCTTGGGCTGCCTGATCTGCCTGGGCCTGGACTCCGGGAGATTGTATTCCCAGGACGGTTGGGCTACGCAGAAGGGAGCAGGCCTGAAAGGCCGCGCAATCATCCGGGAGCCGCGTGTCCTGGCGGAATGTTCGGACCGACCCTGACACGTCAGCCCAGGAGATGCGCCATGCCCGCACCGGCTGTTTTCCCCATTCCCTCCACTGTTTCGCCTCCTTGCCCGGCAGACGAGCCAGCCCGCGCGCGTTCCCTGGCCGGGTCCTAGGCCATGCCCGCCTCCGGCTGGCTGCGCTCGCTCAAGCCCGCATCCCAGGCCTTTATCGACGGGGACATGGACTGCCTCGCGCCGCTGGACTACCCGTTTCTGAACCAGGGGCAGGTCTGCGAGCAGGTGGAATGCCTGAGCGGCCACCTCGGCCGGCTCGGCCTGGAGCACAGGCGCGCGGTGATCGGCTATTCGCTCTACACCCGGCAGCTGGAGGCCGTGCAGGAGCGCACCGGCAAGGCCTTCTGCGCGGGGAATTGCGGGCGCCCTCCCGTGGGATGCTGCAACGCCGCGCATTACCGCGTCCATTCCCTGGCCGATTTCATGATCGGGCGCCCCTCCGGGCTGGCCATGCAGCTGGCGGCCTCCATCGAGGGGCTGCAGAGAAGCGAGGACGCCTGGTCCAGGCATGAGGGGCTGACGCACACGTCCGACCATTGCGCCTATCTCGCCGAGCGGGGCTGCACCCTGCTGCTGTTCAAGTCGCCCCGCTGCATCCACTATATCTGCCCGCACCTGGAGGCTGACCTGCTCCTGCGCTTCCCGGGGGCCGCCCCGGCGTACGCGGCCGCCATGAGCGTGGCGGCGGTGAGCACCAGCCTGCGCAGCGCCGACTTCACCAGCCCGGAGGTGCTCGCGGCCGCCTGCCTGATGCTTCCTGGGATCCCCGGGGCCTGAAACGAAAAAAGGCCCCGGACCTTGCGGTCCGGGGCCTCGTCAATGCTGGGACAGGGCGTAGTCTAGTACATGCCGCCCATGCCGCCCATGCCGCCGGGCATGGCGGGGGCGTCCTTCTTGGCTTCGGGCTTCTCGGCGATGGCGCACTCGGTGGTGAGCAGCAGGCCGGAGACGGAAGCGGCGTTCTGCAGGGCGATGCGGGTGACCTTCTTGGGGTCGATGACGCCGGCCTTGATCAGGTCTTCGTACTCGCCGGTGGCGGCGTTGAAGCCGTAGCCTTCCTTGCCGTCGCGCACCTTGGCCACCACGATGGAGCCTTCGAACCCGGCGTTGCCGGAGATCTGGCGCAGGGGAGCCTCGCAGGCGCGGCGCACGATCTCGATGCCGGCGGTTTCGTCGTCGTCAACGGCCTTGACCTTGTCCAGAGCGGTCAGGCTGCGCACCAGGGCCACGCCGCCGCCGGGGACGATGCCCTCTTCGACGGCCGCGCGGGTGGCGTTCAGGGCGTCCTCGACGCGGGCCTTCTTCTCCTTCATCTCGGTCTCGGTGGCCGCACCGACGTTGATCACGGCGACGCCGCCGACGATCTTGGCCAGGCGCTCCTGGAGCTTCTCACGATCGTAGGAGGAGGTGGTCTCTTCGATCTGGGCGCGGATCTGCTTCACACGAGCCTTGATGGTCTCGTTGTCGCCGGCGCCGTCGATGATGGTGGTGTTGTCCTTGTCGATGATGACGCGCTTGGCGCGGCCAAGGTCGTTCAGGCCCAGGCTCTCCAGCTTGATGCCCAGGTCCTCGGAGACGGCCTGGCCGCCGGTGAGGATGGCGATGTCCTGGAGCATGGCCTTGCGGCGCTCGCCGAAGCCGGGGGCCTTCACGGCGCAGACCTGCAGGGTGCCGCGCAGCTTGTTGACCACCAGGGTGGCCAGGGCTTCGCCCTCGACGTCCTCGGCGACGATCAGCAGGGGCTTGGCCATCTTGGCGACCTGCTCGAGCACGGGCAGAAGGTCCTTCATGGAGGAGACCTTCTTCTCGTTGATCAGGATGAAGGGGTCATCCAGCTCGACGACCATCTTCTCGGGGTCGGTGACGAAATAGGGGGAGAGGTAGCCGCGGTCGAACTGCATGCCCTCGACGACGTCCAGGGTGGTCTCCAGGCCCTTGGCCTCCTCGACCGTGATCACGCCTTCCTTGCCGACCTTGTTCATGGCCTCGGCGATGATGTTGCCGATGGTGGCGTCGGAGTTGGCGGAGATGGTGCCGACCTGGGCGATCTCCTTCTGGTCGCGGGTGGGCTTGGCGAGCACGCCCAGCTCAGCCACCAGGGCCTCGACGGCCTTGTCGATGCCGCGCTTGATGGCCATGGGGTTGCGGCCGGCGGCCACGAGCTTCACGCCCTCGTTGAACACGGCCTGGGCCAGGATGGTGGCGGTGGTGGTGCCGTCGCCGGCGACGTCGGAGGTCTTGGAGGCGACTTCCTTCACCATCTGGGCGCCCATGTTCTCGAACTTGTCCTCAAGTTCGACTTCCTTGGCGACGGTGACGCCGTCCTTGGTGATGATCGGGGAGCCGAAGCTCTTCTCGATCACGACGTTGCGGCCCTTGGGGCCCAGGGTCACCTTCACGGCGTTGGCGAGCTTGTCAACGCCCCTCTTCAGCTTCTCGCGGGCCTTGGCGTCGTAAAGAATCTCTTTGGCGGACATATGTGTCTCCTTCTTGAGGATGAGTGGTTCGGAGGAAGCGGAAACTTAGTCGATGACGGCCAGGATGTCGTCCTCGCGCATCATCAGGAACTCTTCGCCGTCGATCTTCAGCTCGGTGCCGGCGTACTTGTTGAAGAGGACCTTCTCGCCCTTCTCGACGGCGAGCTTGGTGCGCTTGCCGTCGTCGGCGAGCTTGCCGGGGCCCACGGCGATGACTTCGCCGCGCATGGGCTTCTCTTTGGCGGAATCGGGGATGATGATGCCGCCCTTGGTCACCAGTTCTTCTTCGAGGCGCTTCACGAGAACGCGGTCGTTGAGGGGTTTGAGCTTCATAGCGGATAAACCTCCGGTGGAATGTGCGTTTTTGCGTCTTTGCTAGCACTCGACGAGGGCGAGTGCTAACGACGGCAGCGTAATAGGGCAATTCAGGGGAAATGCCAATACCCTTGAGCGCAAAAAATCGACACGTACGGCCGTTTGTCAAGGAAGAGGACGAAAAAAATTGGATGTTTCCCTCTCAGGCAAGGAACCATGAGGCTTGCGGACCAAATCCACCCGGCGGTCCGGGCGTCAGAGCCGCTTGACTTCGCGACCTCTTCAGGGGAATTTGCTCCGGCCGGAGCAAACCCTCTCCTGCCGGGCGAGGCTGCTGCCTGGGGCGGGCAAGCCGTACCAGCCCTGAATCATAAGAATATCCGCCTGGAGGACCGGGCACACCATGAACGCCATCATAGGCATTGTCGTTGTCCTGGGCAGCGTCATCGGCGGCTACGTGCTTTCGCACGGTCAGCTGATCGTGCTCGTCCAGCCTTACGAGTTCCTGACCATCGGCGGGGCGGCTTTCGGCGCGTTCTTCATTTCCGCGCCCATGAGCACCGCCATCGACGTGCTCAAGCACATCCCCCAGATCTTCACGGCCAAGGAGGACTCCAAGGCCTTCTACCTGGAGCTGCTCTCCCTGATGTACGAGCTGTTCCAGCTGGCCCGCCGCTCCGGCGCCGTGGCCCTGGACGCGCACGTCAATCGGCCCGCGGATTCCGAAGTGTTCCGCCGCTACGCCTCGGTCTCCAAGAACAAGACCGTGCTCAACTTCATCTGCGACAACCTGAAGATCGTCATCGCGGGCAACATCGAGCAGCACCACTACGAAGCCATCATGGACACCGACATCTCCACCCGCAAACACCACGACAACATGCCCGCGGCCTCCGTGAGCAAGATCGCGGACTCCCTGCCGGGCCTGGGCATCGTGGCGGCGGTGCTGGGCATCGTCATCACCATGGGCGACATCAACCAGCCCCCCGAGGTGCTCGGCAAACACATCGCGGCGGCCCTGGTCGGCACCTTCCTGGGCGTGCTGCTCTGCTACGGCTTCGTCGGCCCCATGGGCTCCCTGCTGGAGCACCAGGCCGCGGCCAAGCAGGCCCGGCTCAAGGTGGTCAAGTCCGCGCTGATGGGCTACTCCATCGGGCTGGCCCCCATCCTGGCCGTGGAGTACGCGCGGCGGGCCATCCCCTCCAACGTGCAGCCCTCCATGGAGGAGCTTGAGGAAGGCATGAAGAAGGGCGGCTGATCGGCCCGCACCAAGGCGAGAATTGCGAAAGCCCCTCCCGGCCAGTCCGGGAGGGGCTTTTTTCGTGGCTGCAAATCGGGCGGGACCCGCACTGGGCGCGTGACGGGAAGGCCGGGGATCGTTCAGGCCCTGGCGCGGGCCGGCGCCCGTCAGACCTTGTGCTGGCCGTCCTTGGCCTCCTTGGCGAGGCGGGCGGCGCGGATGATCTCCAACTCGCGCATCAGGCGTTCCAGGCGCAGGCCGCTGGGGGGGCGGTGGTGCTGGCCCAGGGCCTTGCGGTTCATGTCGTCGCACCACTTGGTCAGGTCGGCGATGCCGTACTTGGTGGCGTCCACGAAGGATACGGCCTTGTCGTTCTGGTCGGGCACGCCGTCCCAGTGGAGCCTGAGGCCCAGATAGTTGCGGGCGCCGTGATGCTGGGAGAACTGCACTTCGTAGCCCGTGAAGAAGCTCAGGGGCTCGCCCATGACGTCCATGGGGTCCACAAGCTTGAAATAGACCAGCACGGCCACGCCGTTGAACTTCTCCGTGGGCACCGGATTCTCGGAGCGGAAGGAGAGGCACATGCCGTTGGCCGAGATGTCGTCGATGCGGGGCAATGGCGGGTTGCCCTGGATCATCTTGGGGTCGCCCAGGTCTTTCAGATGCAGGTGGCCCATGCCGGCGCTTCTGCGCAGCCAAACCGCGAGTTCCAGGACGTAGCTCTCGTCAACTTCGACCCTGAACGTCGACCTGTAATCGTCCATTACGCATCTCTCCTGGAAGCCCCGAGCCGAAAGGAAACATTTTCCATGCGTTCGAGCCGTCTGGTAACGTTTTTTTCCGCACAAGCAAAGAACCTGGAACACTTCCGAAGAACTTCTTCATTGTGTCATTCTGACACGGAAAAATCCGCCGCCGTTTACCGAGGAAATCTTACCGTTCACCGGGCGATTGCGACCGCTTATGCCGGGCCGTAAAAACAATTCGCCAGCGGGGGGCGCGAAAAGGGCGTGCGGCCTGGAAATCCGGTCCGGCTTGACCGGAATGTTCCAATTCCTTAAGACTTACGCCCAATATCAAAATCCAGACTCGGGAGTTGACGGCCGGCCGGGGGGCCGGCGGTGTATCATAACGCACATCGTGGGAGGTGGAGGAAAAGGCGCAGAGATTTCGAGGCGAGGAGACTGACTCGACACAACCTAACGTGAGGTGAATATGGACATCTTGGTTTTCGCGACCGTGGTGCTCCCGTTCCTGGCAGCAATCGCTCTCTTGCTGCTTCGGGACAAGGGCTCCAGAGGCCTGATCGTGGTCGGAACCGCGGTGGTCCTGGCCGCGGCGTCCCTGGCCCTGGTCGGGCAGGGCGCGTTCGAGTACGCACCCAAAAGCATCCTGGGCATCAGCCTGGACGGTTTGATTACGCTGCTCGACTTCGCCCTGTTGTTCGTCATCCTGGTCATCGCCATGACCAAGCTCAAGAACCCTCTGGTCGCCGCTCTCACAGCGATCCAGATCGTCGGGCTCATCTATCTTGAATTCTTCATGATGGACCACGGCGCGGCCAAGGCCGCCCCCGCCATGTTCGCCGACAGCCTGTCGATGATCATGGTGCTGGTCATCTCCATCGTGGGCTCGCTCATTTGCGTGTACGCCCTGGGCTACATGCCCGCCCACGAGGATCACCTCCACCTCGCCCGCACGAAGCAGCCCCGCTTCTTCTTCTACCTCGTGGCCTTCCTCGGCGCCATGAACGGCCTGGTCCTGGCCAACAGCCTGATGTGGCTCTACTTCTTCTGGGAAGTGACGACCTTCTGCTCCTTCATGCTCATCTCCCATGACGGGGACGAGACCTCCGTGAAGAACGCCACCCGCGCCCTGTGGATGAACATGACCGGCGGCGTGGCCTTCGTCTTCGCGCTGATCTTCCTGCAGAAGACCGGCACCGGCCTCTACCTGAGCGAGCTGCTCAAGCCCGGGTTCTCCGCCGCGGGCGCGGCCGCACTGATCCCGCTGTTCATGCTCTGCTACGCGGGCATCACCAAGTCGGCCCAGGTGCCGTTCCAGAGCTGGCTGACGGGCGCCATGGTCGCCCCCACGCCCGTCTCCGCGCTGCTGCACTCCTCCACCATGGTCAAGGCGGGCGTGTACCTGGTGCTGCGCCTGGCCCCGGCCTACTCGGGCACCATGCTCTCGGGCACGCTGGCCATGTTCGGCGCCTTCACCTTCCTGACCACTTCGGCCCTGGCCGTGGGGCAGTCCAACGCCAAGAAAGTGCTGGCCTACTCCACCATCGCCAACCTGGGCCTGATCATCGCCTGCGCGGGCATCAACACCCCGGCGGCCATCACCGCGGCCATCGTGATCATCATCTTCCACGCGGTGTCCAAGGCGCTCATGTTCCTGTGCGTGGGCACCATCGAGCAGAAGATCCACTCCCGCGACCTGGAGAACATGCGCGGCCTGTACATGATCATGCCCAAGACCACCATCGTGGCCCTGATCGGCGTCGTGACCATGCTGCTGCCCCCCTTCGGCGTGCTGATGGGCAAGTGGATGGCCATCGAAAGCGCGGCCGCCATGAAGTACATGCCCGTGACCGTGATGCTCGCCCTGGGCTCCGGCCTGACCGTGATGTTCTGGGCGCGCTGGGCCGGCATCCTGCTCTCCACCCCGTACCCCAAGGGCATCCCGGCCGAACCGCAGCCCGGCACCGTTCGCGGTCCCCTGGTGCTGCTGGCCGCCGGCGCCGTTCTGCTCTCGCTGTTCGTGCCCTTCCTCTACGGCGGGCTGATCGAACCCGCGGTGCGCAGCTCCCACAAGGCCGCGGGCTTCGTGCTCGACGCCTTCAACTTCGTGAACCAGCAGGGCGTGTTCTACATCTACCCCCTGTTCCTGGTGCTGGGCGTGGGCTTCTACTTCGCCTGGAAGCAGGCCCGCAAGGTTGAAGCCGCCGATTGCGTGGGCCCCTACCTCTGCGGCGCCCAGTCCACCGGCGACGACAAGGCCTTCGTGAGCACGGCGGGAGCCAACGTTGGCTACCAGGCCTCCAACTTCTACCTGACCTGGCTCTTCGGCGAGGAACGCCTCACCGGGCCGATCAACATGGTCTCCGGCGTGCTGCTCGCGGTCATGCTGGGCCTTCTGCTGGGAGGGGTGATCTAATGGGTAAGCTCCTGCTCGCCACCTTGGCGGTGTTCCTGGCCCCGATCGTGGGCGGCCTGATCGCCGGTATCGACCGCAAGATCACCGCCCGTCTGCAGTCGCGCTTCGGCCCCCCGATCCTGCAGCCATTCTACGACGTGTTCAAACTCCTGGGCAAAGCGCCCATGATGATGAACCCCTGGCAGATCCTCACCGTGTGGGTCTACCTGCTCAGCTCCATGCTCACGGTGTTCCTGTTCTTCATGGGCTCCGACCTGCTGCTCATCTTCTTCGTGATGACCATCGGCGCGGTGTTCTTCGTCATGGGCGCGCTCTCCACCCAGTCGCCCTACGCCCAGGTGGGCGCCCAGCGCGAGCTGATCACCATGCTCACCTATGAGCCGCTGATCATCCTGGTGTTCGTGTCCATCGCCATGGTCACGGGCAGCTTCAAGGTCAGCGAGGTGTTCGCCTACGGCAAGCCGCTGCTCTATCAGCTGCCGCTGATGTTCATCGTGCTCGGCTATGCGCTGACGATCAAGCTGCGCAAGTCGCCCTTCGACATCTCCGCCTGCCACCATGCCCACCAGGAGCTGGTTCGCGGCGTGCTGACGGAGTATTCCGGGCCCCAGCTGGCCATCATCGAGATCGCCCACTGGTACGACGTGGTGTTCATCCTCGGCCTGGTCGGCCTGTTCTGGGCCACGAGCGCCCCGGGCATGATCATCCTGCTCGTGGTCACGTACTTCGCCGAGTTGGTCATCGACAACGTCACCGCCCGCATGACCTGGAAGTGGATGCTCCAGAGCGTGTGGTGCTGGGGGCTGGCCCTGTCGGTGCTGAACCTCCTCTGGCTGTACGCCGGCTAATCCTTCGTCACCGGGAGAATATCCATGAGCATGCTCAAAGACTGGATCAACAAGGGCCGGCTGAAGTCGCCCTGGGTCGTTCATTTCGACTGCGGCTCCTGCAACGGCTGCGACATCGAAGTGTTGGCCTGCCTCACCCCCATCTACGACGTGGAGCGCTTCGGCATCCTCAACATCGGCGACCCCAAGCACGCCGACGTTCTGCTGGTCACCGGCACGGTGAACCACCGCAACAAGCACGTGCTCAAGAACATCTACGACCAGATGCCCGAGCCCAAGGCCGTCATCGCCATGGGCGCGTGCGGGCTGACCGGCGGCGTGTTCCGCGAGGCCTACAACGTGGTCGGCGGCGTGGACAAGGTGCTGCCCGTGGACGTGTACGTCCGCGGCTGCCCCCCCAAGCCCGAGGCCATCATCGACGGCGTTGTCCTTGCCCTGGAGAAGGTCAAGGCAAAGCTGGAAGCAGCCGGCTAACCGCAGCCCAGAGAGGTATCGAACATGCTTGCCAACGAACAGGCCGTCACGGTGGACACCCTGATCCCCGAGTGCCAGACCCGCTTCGACGCGGGACTGCGCCTCGTGGGCATCTCCGCGGTGGAAATCAAGACCGACTCCACCTTCGACGTGCTGTATCACTTCGACAAGGATCTCCAGGTCTCGCACCTGCGCCTCAACGTTCCCAAGGCCGATCCCGTGCCCTCCATCTCAGGGGTGTACTTCGCGGCGCTGCTGGCGGAGAACGAGATCAAGGACCAGTTCGGCGTCAACTTCCAAAACATCGTCATCGACTTCGGCTGTACGCTCTACCTGGAGCCCGAAGTGGTGAAGAGCCCGTTCTGCACCTTTACTTTCGCCAAGAAAGAAAAGGTCAAGGAGGAGGCCTAGCCCATGCGCACTATACTTCCCTTCGGTCCCCAGCATCCGGTGCTGCCCGAGCCCATCCATCTGAAACTGGTGGTGGAAGAGGAAAAGGTGGTCGAGGCTCTCCCCAACCTGGGCTACGTGCACCGCGGCCTGGAGAAGCTCACCGACATCCGCGACTACAACCAGATGGTCAACATCGTTGAGCGGGTCTGCGGCATCTGCTCCTGCATCCACGCGCTGAACTTCTGCGAGGCCGTGGAGGAGATGATGAAGATCGAGGTGCCCCAGCGCGCGCACTTCCTGCGCGTGATGTGGTCCGAGATCCATCGTATCCACTCGCACCTCCTCTGGCTGGGCCTCTTCGCCGACGGCTTCGGCTTCGAGTCCCTGTTCATGCAGCTGTGGCGCATCCGCGAGCGCTCCATGGACCTGATGGAAGCCACCGCGGGGAACCGCGTGGTCATCTCCACCAACATCGTGGGCGGCGTCCGCAAGGACATCACCGGCGAGCAGAAGACCTGGATCCTTGCCGAAATCGACAAGATCGAGGCCGAAGTGCGTCAGCTGGAGAAGACCCTGCTGAACGACTACACCGTGAAGAGCCGCTGCTGCGGCAAGGGCGTGCTCACCAAGGAGCAGGCTCATCAGCTGGGCGCCGTGGGCCCCATGCTGCGCGGCTCCGGCTGGGCGCAGGACGTGCGCATGACCGGCTACGCCGCCTACGGGCAGCTCGACTTCGAGCCCGTGGTGGAGCACGACGGCGACTCCTACGCCCGCTGCGTGGTGCGCTTCCGCGAGGTCTACACCTCCTGCGACCTGGTGCGCCAGGTCCTGGCCAAGCTGCCCGACGGCGAGCTGGCCGCCAAGTTCAAGGCCAAGCCCGAGGGCGAGGTCTGGCGCCGCGTGGAGCAGCCCCGCGGCGAGCTCTTCTATTACATCAAGGGTAACGGTTCGAAGTTCCTGGAGCGGGTCAGGATCCGCACTCCGACATTCGCCAACATCCCGCCGCTTCTGGCCATGCTGCCGGGGTGCGATCTGGCCGACGTGCCGATCATCGTGCTGTCAATCGACCCGTGCATCTCCTGCACCGAGCGCTAAGAAGGAGCCCGAGCCATGTTCGAAATGACGCGAAACGTGCTGAAGAACCTCATGGGGAAATCCTCCACGAGGCTCTACCCCTTCGTAACCCGGGAGCCCTTCGAGCGCTTCAGGGGCACCCTGGACATCAACGTGGAGGAGTGCATCTTCTGCTCCACCTGCGCCAAGAAGTGCCCCAGCCAGTGCATCACGGTGGACGTGAAGAACCGCACCTGGACCTGCGACTCCTTCGCCTGCGTGTACTGCGCCGTGTGCGTCGAGAGCTGCCCGACCCAGTGCATGACCATGTACCCCGTGACCAAGCCCGCCGCCGGCGAGAAGAGCATGATCTTCTACCAGGGCGCGGCCAAGATCAAAAAGCCCAAGGCCGAGAAGCAGGCTTAAAGGGCCTACACCCTGCAAAGAAAGCCGCTCCGGGAAACCGGGGCGGCTTTTCGCGTCATTGGGAATTGCAAAATATCCCCTCGACAAGCCGGGCGTTGACAGTGCCCATGGGACATGGAAAACGGTGCCGATACGTTCAAAAGGTGAGCTGTACCGGCCTGAAGGAAGTGTCCATGTTCGTTGACGTACGCATCAAGACGAAGCTGCTTGTTCTGTTGCTCTTGCCCCTCGCTGTCATGTCGGCCTTTTCGGGCGCAGTCACCTATGAAAGATACCGCACCGCCCGCTCGGTGGACCAGCTCTCGTCCATGATGGACGTGCTGGTGACCATCGGCGGGCTGGCCCACGAGCTCCAGAAGGAGCGCGGCATGTCCTCGGGGTTCGTGGGCAGCAAGGGCGCCAATTTCGGTCCCGAGCTGTCGGCGCAGCGCAAGCTCAGCAACGAGGCGCAGGGACGCTTCGAATCCGCATTGGCAAGGTTCGAGGCCGGGCATCCGCAGGCCGGGCTCGGCGCCGCGCTGGCTTCGGCCGTGAGCGGCCTGCGCGGACTGGGCGATCTGCGGCGCAAGGTGGATGGCCTGGAGCTGGCCCCGCCGGCCCTGATCGCGTCCTACACGGGATTGATCGCCGCCAGCCTGGACGGCGCCCTGCCCATGCTCAAACGCTGCGACGACGGGCGGCTCTACGGCCAGGCCATGGCCTATCTGGCCCTGTTGCGCGGCAAGGAGTTCGCCGGTCAGGAGCGGGCCACCCTCAACGGCGCGCTGAGCGCCGGGACCTTCGGCAAGGAATTGTACAAAGGCTGGATCAGCCGCATGGCCGGACAGGAGGAGTATCTCGGCCTGTTCCTGGCTCTGGCGGACCCAGCCGTGGTCGAGGCCTATCGGACCAAGGCGCTGCCGGCGCTGCCCCCGGTGGAGGGTTTCCGCAAGGCCGCGCTGGAAAGCGCGGACAAGCCCAAGCTCGAAGGCGACCCCAAGGCCTGGTTCGCTGCCTCCACGGCGCGCATCGACGCCTTGCTTGAGGTGGAAACGGCAGCCGCCCGCAATCTGGCCGGGCTCGGCGCGGAGCTGTTGCGGGAGGCGCGCGCGGGCCTTCTGCTGAGCCTCGCGCTCTGGGTCGTGGCCTCCGGGCTCAGCCTGGGCGTGGGCTGGCTCATCATGCGCGACATCACTTCCACCCTGGGCCGGGTGGTGGATTTCGCCGGCGAGGTTGCCTCGGGTGCGCTGGACCGGAAGCTGGAGATAGCCAGGAAGGACGAACTCGGGGTGCTGGCCTCCTCATTGGGCAGGATGGTCGTGGCCCTCAAGGAGCAGATCGGGGCGGCCCAGGCGGCCATGGACAAGGCCGCGCGTGAGGCGGCCCTGGCCACCGAGGCCGCGCGCAGGGCCGAAGAGGCCACCGCGGAGGCCGAGAGGGCCAAGGCCGAGGGCATGGCCGTGGCGGCGCAGCGCCTTGAGGGCGTGGTCAACGAGGTCACCGCCGCCACGCGGCAGCTCTCCGCCCAGGCCATCCAGACGGGGCGCTCCGCGCAGGTGCAGGCACGGCGCATCGGCGAGACGGCCGCGGCCATGGGCCAGATGAGCGCCACCGTGCTGGAGGTGGCCCAGAGCGCCTCCTCCGCTGCGGCGTCCTCCGACAGGGCCCGCGAAGAGGCCGAGAACGGGGCCAGGGCCGTTGACGAGGTGGTGGAGAGCATCGCCAAGGCCAACGCCGACTCTCTGGAGCTCAAGCAGCGCATGGCCGAACTTGGCGCACGGGCGGGCGAGATCGGCTCCATCATGGGAGTCATCTCGGACATCGCGGACCAGACCAACCTGCTGGCCCTCAACGCCGCAATCGAGGCGGCCCGCGCGGGCGAGGCGGGCAGGGGCTTCGCGGTGGTGGCCGACGAGGTGCGCAAGCTGGCGGAGAAGACCATGAACGCCACCCGGCAGGTGGAGCAGACCATCCAGGGCGTGCTGCAGGGCACCGAGGCCAGCGTGCAGGGCGTGGGCAAGGCCGTTGAGCGCATCCAGGAGGCCACGGAGTTGGCCGGACGGTCCGGGGCCGCGCTTGCGGCTATCGTGGGCTTCGTCTCCCAGGCCAGCCAGGGCGTCACCTCCATCGCCACGGCGGCCGAGGAGCAATCCGCCGCCGGGGAGGAGATCAACCGCGCCCTCGGCGACATCAACGAGCAATCTTCAGAAACCGCCCAGTCCGCCCATGAGGCGGCCCAGGCCGTGGAGGCGCTGGCGGCCCAGGCCGAGGCGCTCAAGGCGGTCATCGACGAGCTATCCGGCAACGGCGGCGGGCGGCGGGCCCTGGCGGCCTAGCCCGCCTGGGGCGCCCGCCCGCAAAGACAACTACTTCCCCTTGCCGCCTTTGCCGGCGAGGGCGGCAAGCCCGTCGCGGGCCTGCTGATCCTGCGGGTCGTAGCCCAGCACGCCGCGCCAGAGGTGCTCGGCTTCTTCGCGCTTGCCCTCCGCAAGGGCCTTCCGGGCCTGATTCCCCAGAACCGTGACCACGGCCAGCCGCGCCGCGCCGCTCTGCGGCTCGAAGGCCAGGGCCTGGCGCCAGGCGTTGAGCGCCAGGTTGTCCATGCCCAGGCGCAGATAGGCCCGGCCCGCCAGAACGAGGCCCTGGGTGTTGCGCGCGTCCAGGTCAAGGGCGCGCTCCAACTCCAGGCGGGCATTCACGGGCAGGCCCATGGCCAGAAACGTCTCGCCCAGGGCGAAGTGCAGGGCTGCGTCGTCACCGGCGGCCTCCTGGGCCTTGGCCAGCAGCGGGGCTGCCTGGCGCCCGCGCTCCTGGGCCAGCAGGCTGGAGGCCGCGCCCAGCTGGGCCCAGCCGTTCTGCGGGTCCAGGGATGCGGCGCGGGAATAGGCGGCCAGGGCCGTGGCCGGGAAGCCCAAAGCCAGCTTGACGTGGCCCAGCCAGATCAGGGCGAGCACGTTGTCCGGGTCGGCCTCCAGCACGGCCTTCAGGCCGTCCTCCGCAGCGTCCAGTCCTCCCATGAGCGCGTCCAGTTGCGCCAGGCGCACCAGGGCGTAGCTGTCCATCGGGGCAATCCGCAGGGCCGACTGCACGCTGCGCCGGGCCTCGGCCATGTTGCCGCGCGCCTGCCACTCCTGCGACATGAACAGCTCGTCCAGCGCGGTCTGCGCCCGGGCCGGGCTGGTGCCCGCAAGCAGCAGCGCCGGGAGGGCCAGCGCCGCCAGCAGGGCGTTCAGGGCCTTTTGAAGGGACACATGGCCTCCAGGTGTTGGATGTGCTCGTGGGCGATGGCGTTGAGCTGCGGGATGTGACGGGTGAACACCTTCGCGAGCACGGGGTCGATGTAGCGGTGCATGCTGCGCGTGGTCAGGGAGCTGAACCCCCGGCGCGGCTTGTGCTCGCCGCCCATGCCGGGGTCGTAGCTGGCGATGCGGCGGCGGATGGCCCATTCCATGGGCGCGTAATAGCACAGCTCGAAATGCAGGAAAGGTATTTCGCGGGCCGCGCCCCAGTAGCGGCCGTAGAGGGTGCCCTCGTCGTGAACCAGCAGGGCCAGCCCCACCGGGTCCTCGCGCCCGGGCTCGAAGGCCGCGCTGAAGGCCAGGCGCTCGCGGAAACAGCTCGAGAGGCCCAGGAAGAAGTCGCGGGTCAGGTACTTGCAGCCCCACTCCCCGAATTTGTCGTTGGTGTCCTCGTAGTAGTGGTGCATGAGCCCGAACCACTCCTCGGGGGCCTGCGTGCCGTCCACCACCTCCACCTTCACCCCGGAGTCGGCCAGGCGTTTGCGCTCCTTGCGGATGGTGGTGCGCGCCCCGCTACGCATGGTGGAGAGGAAATCCTCGAAACTCCCGTATCCCCGGTTCTCCCACAGGAAGCCCTGGTGCTCCCAGGCTGTCATGCCCCATTGTTCGAGCTGATCCCCGAAGTCGTCCTGGATGAAAAGCACGTGCAGCCCGCTGAAGTTGTTGGACTGGGCGAGCTGCAGCATCCCTGAAAGCATGGAGTGGCGCAGGGCGGCGCGGCGCGGGTAAGACGGCAAAGAAAGGAAACTGTAGCCCCGCACGGGGGTGAAGGGCGAGGCGGCCACCAGCTTGGGGTAGTAGTGGATGTCCAGCTGCCGGGCCAGGTCCGCCCAGAGTCGGTCGTACACGAACTCGCCCTCGCCGTGCCCCTTGGCGTAGAGCGGGGCCGCGCCCACCAGGCCGCTCTCGTCGCGCACGGCGCAGTGCAGGGGCAGCCAGCCCGTCTCCAGGCGCACGCTGCCGGAGCGCTCCAGGAGGTCCAGCCATTCCCAGCGCATGAAGGGGGTGCTTCCGGCGGCCATGGCGTTCCACTCCTGGGGCGAGAACGCTTGCATGGAGCGCTCCCAGGAGATGGTCACGGTGTCGTGGGGATGGCTCATGGCAGGGAAAAGCGCCGGGGCCGGATGGCCCCGGCGCGCGGGCAGAAGCTATTTAATGTTGGCCCAGGCCTGGTCGTCCTTGAGGAACAACTCGATCTCCACGGCCTTGCAGATGTCAACGTCCTTGATGGTGTAGCCGAGTTTGTTCACCACGGTGTAGCGCAGATCCCACATGCAGTTGCCGCGATCATGCGGGACGGCGATGTCGGTCCTGGTGCCGGGCTTGAGCTTGTATTTTTTCAGAAGGTTATTGCCGTACTGCTTGGTGCCGGTGGGAGCAAGGAAGATGCCCTTGATCTCCACGTCGGCGGCATTGACGAACACGATGCGTTTTTCCGCGGCGAAGGCCTGGACGGACGCCAACATGGCGACGAGCAGCACGGACAGGACGATGAACTTTCGCATGGTTTTCTCCGGTTCGGGTTCTGGGGCGGCGTCCGCGCCCCGGGGGCTGCGCCTCACATCGCCCCGTCCCCGCGCATCCGCAGGGAGGAGCCGTATCCGACAACTAGCGTTTCTTGCGGCCCGTGTCCAATGCCTCGCGTCTCATCGGGGGCCTTCCTTGCGCAGCACGCGGCGGTGGAACTCCGAGATGGAGAGCCTGCGGCTGGAGGGCCCAGCGCGCACGTAGAACTCCTCCTCCTTGGTGCCCTTGAGGAAAACGGGCTCCTCCGAGGGGGAGCATTCGATCAGCAGCACCTGGGCATCCCCCACGCTGCGCAGGGCGAAGCGCACCAGGCGCATGAACTCGGTGCCGATATGCTGGGCGAAAAGTGCGCAGAAGTGGCGCAGCAGGTGGTCGTCGTTCTCGAATCCGTCGGGCTGCAGGCCCAGCACCTGGCCCTGGTCGTCAACGCCCACGGCCAGGATGCCGCCGTCGGTGTTCATGTAGGCCGCCAGGGTTTTCATGCAGGCCAGCTCGATCTCCTTGCCGAACTTGCCCGAGGCGAGGTTGAGGCGCAGGGAGGACTTGAACTCCAGGCGCTCGCTCTCGCCCTCGGCCAGCAGCTTGAGCACATCGGCCTCGGTATCGAAGAAGGGGCCGGGAGCCGCGCGCCCGCGCCGCCGAAGCTGAACGCCCAGCAGCACCAGCAGCACCAGCACCAGGATCACGCCGCCGCCCAGCAGCAGGGGCGCGCGGTTGTCCGCCAGGATGAGGGAGAGCAGGGCCTCCTGCGAGACCGCCAGCCCGGCCGACGCCGAGTACGCCGCATCGGACACGGGCTGCAGGGAGGCCCACCAGGTCGCGCCCCCGGCCTGGAAGCTGAAGGCCTCGCCCCCGGGCTTGTCCTGGGCCAGCCAGGCGTTCATGGCTCCGGCGCGGGCCTTGTCCTCGACTTGCTGCCTGGGCACGAACAGCGGCCCCGGGACGGGGTCATGCCCGTTGCGGTCCAGGTCCAGCAGGAGGCCTTCGGGGGTGAAGAGCAGGGGGCGGACGTCCTGCAGGTGCTGCTCCCCGCTGAGGGCTTCGCGCAGCCGCTCCACGGTGAAACTGAAGCAGAATTCCTGGGATGCGTCCCCGTCCGGACCGGCGGGCGCGGCCACGCTCACGGCGGAGCGGCCCGCGCCGGGCAGGGGGTGCACGCCGGTCCAGGCTGGCCAGGAGCGAGGCTCGCGGCGGGAGGCGCGCTCGACCTCCGCGGCCATGGAGGCCAAGGTCGCGTCCGATATGTCGGCCCGCCCGGCGGGGCGCATGTCCTTGTCCAGGTGCAGGCGCTTGCCTTGCGGCTCCTCCTGCCCCGGGCGCACGTAGACGGCGAAGCCCTGCGGCAGGCGCGCGGCCAGGGCCACCACGCCCCGCTGGTCCAGCAGGGTGGCCGCGTCCACGGATGCTTCGTTGGTCAGCGTGGAGAGCACCAGCATCTCGGGGCTGTCGGGAGCCAGACCCCTGGTCTGGGACTGGCCGAGCAGCCTGCTGGTCAGGCTGAGGGACGTGAGCGCGGGCACCAGGTGCGCGCTCAGGCGGTCGCGCACGCCCCGGCTCTCGGATTCCACGATCTGGGCGTAAAACATCCTGGAGACCCGGGCGAATTCCAGGGACGCCAGGGCGGCAACCACTGCCACCAGCAGTATGATGATCGCAAGCGTCGCGCGCGGGCTCTTCACGGGGCGTCCTTGGTCGGGGAATGGGCGGGCATGGTCAACCCCGCCCGGGAGATGGGTACAGGGCGGTGTGGCGAAACACAACCGCTAAACGCCCGGCAGGTGCGGGCGGGTGAGCGTAACCGGTGAAAAGGGCGGGGATGCGGGGGGCTTGCGTTCAGGGCAGCAGAGGGAATAGGAAGCGTTCGTAGGCGCGGCACACTCTCTTGGCCACTGGCCCAGGCAGCCCGAAATCCTTCAGGCGGCAATAGACGTGCAGCGGATTGAAGACGTGCTGGATGGCGTTGCGGAAACGAACCACTCCTCGGTGCCTCCTACGAAAATAAAAACGCATAACCTGCTGCAAATGTTTGACAAGTTGAAACCAGTCAAAGACATGCATTTGTAACAAGCAGCCCAGGGCATGACAAGCGAAAACATTCCTCCCACAGGGGTTCCCTCCCGCAAGCTGGCGGCCACCAGCTGGCTCTGGCCAACCACCCTGGCCGACAACCTGTCGCGCATCGGCGCCTGGAATCTGCCCGTGCGCCAGGCTGCGCTGCTCTTCTATCAGAGCGCGCTATCCCTGGCCTACACCCAGGACGACATCCCGCCCGTCCCCGGCCTGGAATCCCATGTGCATCTGCCCGTTGACCTGCCCTGGAAGCGCGGGGCAGCGGCCGTGTACGCCGTCATCTCCCGCCTGATGGAGCTAGCCGGGAACCTCTCGCCCTGGGGCGGCGTTCTGCACCCGCCCGAAGCCCCCGGGCTTCTTGAGAGCGTGGCCGCGCTCTGGCGGGAGGCCGCGCCGGGTTGGCGGCTCCTGGTGGAGAACGTGCCGGGCCAGGGGCTCAGGCGGCACTGGCCGGTGATCCAGTCCCTGGAGCTGCCCGTGTGCCTTGACGTGGGGCACATGATGGCCTTCGGGCAAACCTGGCTGCCGGGCCTGCCGGGGCTGTGGGAGCGGGTGGAGCTGCTGCACTGCTACGCCCCCGGCACCGAGACGGGCAAACACAGCCACCTGGCCCTGGACAGGCTCACCCCCGGGCAGGAGGACGAACTGCGCGCCGTTTTCGAGGCCCTGCCCGCGAAAACACCAGTGCTTTTTGAAGTTTTTTCGGAAGAGGACTTGCGCGCCAGCCTGGAAAAATTCTACGGTCTGCACCACGAGTGGGGGACTGCCCCATGATCCGGCTGGTGCTTGGCGGCGAGAAATCGGGCAAATCCGACATGGCTTACGGCCTGTTTCTGGAGGCGCCCGGGCCGGGCGTGATCCTGGCCATGGGCCGGGCCCGCGACGAGGGCTTCCGCCGCCAGATCCTGGCGCACCGCCAGTCCCGCGACCCCGGGCTGCCCGTGCTCGAACCCGGGCTGGAGCTGGGCGCGGCCTTGCGGGACGCCTCGGTCAGGGGCCTCAAGGTGCTGGTGGACAGCCTGGACTTCTGGGTGTTCGCCTGCCTGGAGGACGGACGGGACCGCTCTGAGGAGCTGGCCCTGGCCCTGGAGGGCTTCCGTGGGGCGGACGCCCCGCACTGCCTGCTGGTGAGCTGCGAGGTGGGCCTTGGCCCGGTGGCCGCCACCTCTCTGGTGCGCCGCTTCTCCAGGGCGCAGGGCGCGCTCAACCAGCGGCTGGCCGCCCTGGCGGACGAAGTGCGCCTGTGCGTGGCCGGGCTGCCCATGAGGCTCAAGTGAGAGGGACATGGCGATCTTCAGAGTGCTAACCGAAAAGCTGGCCGGGCTCACGGGCCTGATGCGCCCGCAGCAGCGCTGGCTGATCGTCATCAACGCCGATCCCGACGCCATCGGCAGCGCCATGGCCCTGCGCCAGATCATCCGCAGCCGCGGCGCCCAGGCCGACATCGCCCACATCAACGAGATATCCCGCCCCGACAACCTGACCATGATCCACAGCCTGCGCATCCCCCTGGCCAGGCTGACCCCGGGCATGACCGGGCTCTACCAGCACTTCGCCATGGTGGACTCCCAACCGCACCACTGCACCGAGTTCCCGGCCCTGGTTTATGACGTGGTCCTGGACCATCACCCCCTGGACCTCAGGCACCCCGTGCAGGCCAAGTTCTCGGAGATTCGCCCGGATTACGGCTCCTGCAGCGCGCTGCTCACGGAGTACCTCTACAACCTGGGCATCGTCCCGGGGAAGCTCCTGGCCACGGCCATGCTCTACGCCATCAAGACCGACACCATGACCTTCGAGCGCCATTTCTGCGATGTGGACGTGAAGGCCTTCAGCTATCTCTCGAAATACGCTGACAAAATGCTCCTGCGGCGCATCGTGCACTCGGACTTCCACCGCCGCTGGCTGAAGTTCTTCTCCCGGGCCTTCGCCAGGGCGCGCTACATCGGGCGGGAGGGCTTTCTGGCCTATGTGGGCAAGGTGGACAACCCCGACGTGCTGGTGGTGCTGGCCGACTTCTTTCTGCGCGTGCACGGCCTCTCCTGGGACTGCATCGCGGGCCAGTACGGCGACAAGCTGGTGGCCGTGATGCGCTCCGACGGCCTGCGCCGCGACATGGGCAAGAAAGCCCAGGCCTGGTTCGGGGATTACGGCAGCGCGGGAGGGCACATGATGGCGGGCCGGGCCGAGATGGACATTGCCCGGCTGGACGGGCGCGACCCGGAGCAGTTCCTGCTGTCGCGCCTCACCGGGCGCGCCAATCAGGCGGGAGCGGGCCACCGGGCGGCGAGGGAGCATCCGGCCCAGCCGCAGACCGAGGGGAGGCCGGCGCAATGAGCCCGGTCCACAAGCCAACCCCGAAGCCGAGCGGCGTCTCCCAGCGGGGGGAGGACTATTTCCCCATCCAGCCCAACACCATCCTGCCCGGCACGGAGGGCATGTTCGACCTCTACCTCCAGCGCGCCGGAGGCTTCGTGCTCTACGCCCGCAAGGGCGAGATATTCAGCGTGGAGCCCAAGCTCAAGCAGGCCCTGGATCTCACGGCCTTCTACATCCGCGTGGATCAGCGCTTCGACTACGAGTCCTACCTGGCCAGGAACCTTGGCGCGGTGCTGCTCAACCCCGACATCCCCGTGGAGGAGCGCTCCCGCCTGTTCTACCAGATCTCCTCGGGCATCATGAAGCAGAGCTTCACCGGGAAGCTGCCCCGCGGCCTGGACGAGAAGACCTACCAGGAGCTGCAGACGCTGGTGAAGCGCGGCCTGGCCTTCCTCTCCAAGCCGGGCACCCTGACCAGCCTGTCGGAGTTCCTCTCCCACAAGTACCACACCTACACGCACTCCCTGAACGTGATGGTGCTGACCATCGCGATGCTGCAATCCCTGCCGGACGTGGACCGCTCCATCCTGTTCGATGCGGGCCTGGGCGCGGCTCTGCACGACATCGGCAAGACCGAGATACCCGACAACGTGCTCAACAAGGCCGGGCCGCTCACCCAGGCGGAGTGGGAGATAGTGCGCACGCACCCCGTGCGGGCGTTGGGCATCTGCGCCACCATGCCGCTCAACCACGTGACCACCAACACCATCCTCTTCCACCACGAGCGCTGGGACGGCAAAGGCTACCCCGGGGGCATGTCCGGCGAGGGCATCCCGCTCACGGCGCGGGTGCTCGCGCTGTGCGACGCATACGACGCCCTGACCTCGGAGCGGCCCTACGCCAAGGCGCTCAACCCCTACAAGGCCCTGGCCGTCATGCGCGAGGAGATGCAGGGGGCCTTCGACCCGCAGCTCTACAAGCGTTTGGTCTTCGTGCTGGGCAACGCGCGCATCGTTTGACGCGGCCCTCTGCGTGAGGGGATGACGCTTGGATTGAGAGCGGGGCGCCGCCCCGCGCCCCGCCAGGGGGATGATCCCCCTGGACCCCGCAAATAATAACCCGGGAAGGCTGCGCCTTCCCGGGTTTTTGTATCTCGCCCTCGGATCTCAAGTGTACGCTCATGGGTGCGTAGCTATTGGGGGTGCAGGGGCATCATGCCCCTGCCGGAGGGGTTCGGGGAGGCGGAGCCTCCCTGATCTGTCTGGATATCTGGCCGTTCTACCGGCCCATGCCCCGGATGAGCTCCTCCAGGCTGGCGGCCTGATTGTCCACCTCGGCCAGCGCGCGGGATGCCTCCTCCATGCCCTGGGCCGTGCGCGAGGACACGTCCTCGATTTCGGCCACGGCCTGGCTGGCCTGCATGCTGGCGCGGGCCTGGTCCCCGGCGGCCAGGGCGATGGCCTTGGCCTGCTCCGAGGCGCCCTCCACAATGGAGACGATGCGGCCCAGGTAGTCGCCGGAGGACTGGGCCAGCTCCGTGGTCTCCACGATCTCCTTGGCGGCCTTCTCCGTGGCGGAGAGGGTGCCGGCCGCGCCGGAGCGGATGGCGTCCAGGGTGGCGCCCACTTCGTGGGTCGCCTGCATGGTCTTCTCGGCCAGCTTGCGCACCTCGTCGGCCACGACCGCGAAGCCTCTGCCCGCCTCGCCCGCGCGGGCGGCCTCGATGGCGGCGTTGAGGGCCAGCAGGTTGGTCTGGTCCGCGATGTCCCCGATCACCTGGAGCACCTTGCCAACGTTCTCGGCCTGGGAGCCCAGCTCACGCATGCGCTGCTGGAGGTCGAGCACCTGGCCCTGCACCGAGGCGATGGACTTCACCGCCGTGCGCACCATGGCCTCGCCCTCCTGGGCGGTGCCCCGGGCGGTCTCGGCGCTCTGGGCGGCTTCCCCGGCCAGGTCGGCCACCTGCTGGGCCGAGCCGTTCATGGCGGCCACGGCGGAGACGGTCTCGGAGGCGCGCTCGTTCTGCAGGCTGGCGCCCTCGGCGGCCTGTCCGATGCATTCGGACAGGCGGCGCATGGCCTCGCCCAGGCCCTCCACGATGCCCTGGGAGGTGCTGGCGGCCAGGGCCAGGGCGTTGTTGCGCTTCTCCAGCTCGCTCTCGTGGCGCTTGATGTCGGTGATGTTGGTGAGCACGCCGCAGACGCCGATGATGTTGCCGTCCAGGTCGTGCAGCAGCTCGGAGTCCACCAGGGCGTGGTGCACGTTGCCCTTTCTGGTGGTGAAGTCGATCTCGGCCTTGTAGGCGGAGCGTTTGTTGTCCAGGCAATCCGACATGATGGTGGGCTTGGTTGCGTCGTTGCGCACCAGCTCGGCAACGGTGAGGCCGGTCCAGGCCTCGGGCTTGCCCTCCACCTCGATGAAATCCAGCAGCTCCTGGTTGGTGAAGGTCACCTTGCACTCGGCGTCGGCCACCAGCAGGGGCACCTTGAAGGCGCGCAGCAGGCCCTGGTTGAAGCCCAGGCGCTTGCGCAGCTCCCGGACCATGTCCTGGATGTCTCCCGAGAGTTCGGCGAATTCTGCTCGGCAGTTCTGGGGGAGCGGGGCCTCCAACTGGCCGTGGGAGACCTTCTCGGCGTAGCCGCGCAGGCTGCGCAGCTGGATCACGATGCTGCGGCCGATGAGGGCCACCATGCCGCAGGCCGCCATCACGGCCAGCAGGCTGAGCCCCAGGGCCAGGATGGCGTTGCGCTTGTAGTGGGCCACGCGCTTGCCGAGAAGCACGTCCAGCTCCTTGGAGCAGGCGTCCCAAAGCGCCATGTCGGCGGCGATGGCCTTGTCGCCCAGCGCGGCCAGCTCGTCGCGCATGACCCTGCCGCCCCGGTTCATCTTCTCCAGGGCGGCGATGAGGTCCTTGTTGGCCTTCTCGTAGGCCTGCATCGCGGGCGGGACGTTGCCCTGGAGCGTGGGAGAGACGCCGTAGAAGTTCTCGTCCTCCTTGAGGGCGGTGCCCAGGTCCGCCATGACGCGCTCCATGTCGGATTCGCGCAGCATGGCGGTGTACACGGCCAGGGCGCTGCGTTCGGCCAGGCTCAGGTCGCTGCCGCCGGTCATGGGCAGGGTGTCGCGCAGGGCCTTGGCCGTGCGGTCGAGCGTCTGGGGCACGGCCAGGAGCACCACGTCCATGAGGTAGTAGCTGTCCAGGTCGGGGTCGAGGATGAGGTTGGAGGTGTCGCCCGCGTGGGAGATCATGCCGCGCACGTCCGCGACGATGGCGTCCAGGGCCATGGGGGTGGCCGTGGCCCCTGCGCTCTTCCAGGCCTGGGCCACCTTGTCGGGGTGGTAGGCCTCGCGGCCGCGCTTGGCCAGCTCCGCCGGGGTGAACTGGAGCTCCGCGCCGAACTTCGCCTGGGCCTTGCCCAGGGCGGTGAAGTCCTGATCCACCTTGGCGGAGGATTTGGCGGCCTCGGGCAGGTGGGCCAGCAGGGAGACCAGCGGTCGCAGGTAGGCGTTGCCGGAAATTTCCGATTCCGCAAAATCGATGTCCTTGTTCAGCCCCTGCAGGGTGAAATAGGTCAGGACCGCGATGGGCAGGGCGAATGCAAGGCAGCTGCCGGTAAGCTTGAGCGGGATGCGGGCGTTGGACAAAAACGACATGATGCGGCTCCATCCAGAACAGATTTACAAAAACGTCATGACTGGGTGCCATACGACATACGGATTTTGACAGCAAGCCCCTCAAGGGGTCATAAACGCGGCGTGACGAAATCCGATCAATTCGCACCCGAGTACACGCTCAGGGTCTCGGGCAGGGCCCGCAACGTGCGGCTGGTGGTGGCTCCGGGCACGGGGCTGACCGTGGTGGTGCCCAAGGGCTTCGATCCCGCGGAGGTGCCTGCGATCGTGGCCCGCAGGGCGGACTGGGTGCTGGGGCACCTGGAGCGGCTGCGCGGGCTGGGGCTGGATGCGCCCAGGCAGGCGCCGCCCCCGGCGGCCATCGAGCTGCGCGCCCTGGGCGAGTGCCTGCCCGTGCGCTACCGCTCCGGGCCGGGCAAGACTGTGCGCGTGGCCGGGGACGTGCCGGGAGGCGTGAGCGTGGCCGGGGCCATAGCCGATCGCGAGCTGGTGGAGCGAGGCCTGCGGACCTGGCTCAAGCGCAAGGCCGCCCAGGCCCTGCCAGCCTGGCTGGGTGAGGAGTCGGCGCGGCTCGGGCTGCCCTGCGGCCCGGTGAGCGTGCGCCTGCAGCGCTCGCGCTGGGGCAGCTGCACGGCCAAGGGGGGGATTTCCCTCAATGCGCGGCTGCTGTTCCTGCCTCGCGAGCTGGCGGGCTACGTGCTGGTGCACGAGCTTGCCCACACCGTGCACCTCAACCACTCCCAGGAGTACTGGCGCTTCCTGGAGAGGCTGCTGCCGGGGGCGGCGGCCCTGGACCGGGCGCTGCGCTCGGCCCGGCGCTACGTGCCCGCCTGGGCAACGGAGTAAAGCCCTCTGATTGATGACAAACCCCGAAGACGGGGTTTTGAGAGCCGCTGACGGGCGGCGAAGCCGCCCTGCTCCGGGCTCCGCTGCGCGGAGAGCCGCTGGCAATGCCCCAAAGCGGGCTTTGCCAGCAGCACGAGGGCTAAAGCCCTCTTTCCCTGGCCGTTCAATTGGCCTATCCTGCGCAAAGATATCCAGCGCATCCAGGAGACGGAATGGCCGCAAGCGTAATTCACGGCGTGAGCCTGCTCACCGACCACGACATCTACCTTTTCAAGGAAGGCAGCCACTTCAGGCTCTACGACAAGCTGGGCTCGCACCTGCTGTGCGTGGACGGCCAGGAGGGGACGCTCTTCGCGGTGTGGGCCCCCAACGCCCGGAAGGTCTCCGTCATCGGGGACTTCAACGGCTGGAACCCGCGCAGCCACCCGCTGAGCCCGCGCCTGGACAGCTCCGGAATCTGGGAGGGCTTCGTGCCGGGCGTGGGGCAGGGCGCGGTCTACAAATACCACATCACCTCGAACCACCGGGGCCAGAAGCTGGAGAAGGGCGACCCCTTCGCCCTGGCCTGGGAGGTGGCCCCCAAGACCGCGTCCGTGGTCTGGAAACTCGAGGACTACCGCTGGAACGACGCGGACTGGATGGGCCGGCGCGCGGCGCGCAACGGCTTGGAGGCGCCCATGAGCGTCTACGAGATGCACATCGGCTCCTGGAAGCGCCACCAGGATACCTGGCACTCCTACTCCTACCGGGAGCTGGCGGCGGAACTTCCGGCCTACCTTGCGGAGATGGGCTTCACCCACGTGGAGTTCCTCCCCGTGATGGAGCACCCCTTCTTCGGCTCCTGGGGCTACCAGACCCTGGGCTACTTCGCCCCCTCCAGCCGCTACGGCACGCCCCAGGACTTCATGCACCTTGTGGACGCCCTGCACGCCGCCGGGATCGGCGTCATCCTGGATTGGGTGCCCTCCCACTTCCCCACGGACGGGCACGGCCTGAGCGGCTTCGACGGCACCGCGCTCTATGAGCACGAGGACCCCAAGCAGGGCTACCACCCGGACTGGAAGAGCTCCATCTTCAACTACGGGCGCAACGAGGTGCGGGCTTTCCTGCTCTCCTCGGGCCTGTTCTGGCTGGACCGCTACCACGCCGACGGCCTCCGCGTGGACGCCGTGGCCTCCATGCTCTACCTGGACTACTCCCGCCAGGAGGGCGAGTGGGTGCCCAACATCTACGGCGGCAAGGAGAACCTGGAGGCCATCGCCTTCATGCGCGCCCTGAACGAGGCGGCCTACACCAGCTACCCCGGCATACAGACCATGGCCGAGGAGTCCACGGACTGGCCCATGGTCTCGCGCCCGCCCTACCTGGGCGGCCTGGGCTTCGGCATGAAGTGGAACATGGGCTGGATGCACGACACCCTGGACTACTTCGCCAAGGACCCGGTGTTCCGCAAATACCACCAGGGCCAGCTCTCCTTCTCCATCTGGTACGCCTTCAACGAGAACTTCGTGCTGCCCCTCTCCCACGACGAGGTGGTGCACGGCAAAGGCTCGCTCTTGAACAAGATGCCCGGCGACCACTGGCAGAAGCTGGCGGGCCTGCGCCTGCTGCTGGGTTACATGTGGGCGCACCCGGGCAAGAAGCTGCTCTTCCAGGGCGCGGACGTGGCCCAGTGGGCCGAATGGAAACACGACGGAGAGGTGGACTGGGGCCTGCTCCAGCATCCCGGCCACGAGGGCGTGCACCGCTGGATCAAGGACCTGAACGCCCTGTACAAGGGCGAACCCGCCCTGCACGAGCTGGATTTCGAGCAAAAGGGCTTCCAGTGGGTGGATTTCCACGACGCCGAGGCCAGCGTGCTCACCTTCCTGCGGCTGGCGCGCGACCCCTCCGACGTGGTGCTCGTGTGCTGCAACCTCACCCCTGTGCCGCGCGAGGGCTACATCGTGGGCGTGCCCTCGGGCGGGCTCTGGCGCGAGCTGCTCAACTCCGACGCGGACTGGTACCACGGCTCGGGCATGGGCAACGCAGGGGCCGTGGAGGCCCAGGCCATCGAGGCGCACGGCAGGCCCTTCTCGCTTACGCTGACCCTGCCGCCGCTCTCGGCCATGTTCTTCAAGCCCGCGCCCTAGGCCGGGCCACGGGACCACAGGGTTCGCCAGAGCCGCCCCGGTGGCGGGAATATTTTGAAATGATGAGGGATTCCAAAGGGCGAAGCCGGGCTTCGTCCTTTGGCCGCCGGAGTTCTTCTCCGGCCCTTCCCCCATGGCCATGCGTAATCCATATCAGTCCCAAGGATTCACCGACCCCATGAACGAACTGCACTTCGGCTGCACCCGCTGCTCCGCCTGCTGCCGCTCCAGCATCCCGCTGGGCATCGCCGAGGCCCTGGACTACGACGACAGCTTCCTGCTGGCCCTGGTCTTCTCCGTGGAGACCTGGAACCTGGACGACTTCTCCAAGAACCGCCCGGCCACGCCTCTGAGCCACGAGGAGCTGCTCACGGCCCTGGCCTTCCGCAAGGACAAGCTGGCCCAGGACCCCAGCCGGGACATGGTCTTCCGCGTGGGCAAGCTCAAGGCAACGGGGGAGCGGGTGGCCACCTTCATCACCGCGGGGGCCTGCGCCCTGGGCGAGCGCGAGGCCGGAGCCGCGCGCTGCGCCGCGCTGGACCCGCGGGGGGCCTGCTCCGCCTACGAGCGCCGCCCTCTGGCCTGCCGCGTCTTCCCGCTGGACCCGCTCTTCCCGGAGATGCTGCAGAACGTCCCGCTGCGCGCGCTGGGGCAGCGCACGGGCTGCGACACCTCGGAGGCCGCGCCCGCGCTCTGGCGCGACGGCAAGATCATCGACCCGGATGCGGCGGCGGCCCTGGCCGCCCGGCAGGAGACCATCCGGGAGGACTCGCTCTTCCTGCCCTTCTGGGGCCTGGCCTCGGGCAACTTCCCGCCCCTGCCGGGGCTCTCGGAGCTGCTGGGCTCGGTGAAGGGCAACGGCAAGGTGGATCTGCCCTTCGCCCCGGCCCTGGTCTACCTGGCTGCCGCCGGGAGGATCACGGCCCAGCGCGCCGAAGAGTGCCTGGAGCGCCAGATGGCGCTGGCCGCCCGGGCGGTGGAGGAGGCCATGGCCCGCAAGGACAAGTCCGAGCGGGCGCGCACGACGGTGCTGCGCAACTGCGTGGCGCTCATGGCCGGGCTCAAGGGCCGCGTGGCCGACGCGGCGGCCGGGCTGGCCGCCATCACCGATTGAGGGGAGACGACTCATGCACAGACGCGGCGCGGGAATCCTTTTGCACATCACCAGCCTGCCTTCGCCCTACGGCGTGGGCGACCTGGGGCCGGGGGCCTACGCCTTCGCCGACTTCCTGGAGCGCGCCGGGCAGAGCTGCTGGCAGATACTGCCGCTGACGCCCACCTCCAGTTTCATCGGGGATTCCCCCTATTCCAGCGACTCGGCCTTCGCGGGCAACCCACTGCTCATCAGCCCCGAGGTCATGGCCCAGGAGGGACTCATCGGCTGGTCCGACATCGGCGAGATGCCCGAGCACTGTCCGGACTTCGCCGTGTATCCGGCGGCCCAGGCCTTCAAGCAGCGCCTGCTGGACCTGGCCTTCGAGCGCGCTGCCCCCGGCCTGGAGGCGGACGCCGACTTCCGGCGCTTCAGGGCCCGCCACGCCCAATGGCTGGAGGACTACTGCCTGTTCAAGGCGGTGAAGGCCTCGCTGGGAGGCATCTCCTGGACGCGCTGGCCCGCGCCCCTGCGCGACCGCGACCCCGAGGCCTTGCGCGAGCGCCGCGAGGCCCTCGCGCCACAGATCCTGCGCGAGGCCTTCGCCCAGTTCCTGTTCTACGGCCAGTGGGAGCGGCTTCGGGCGCATCTGGCCAAACGCGGCATCCTGCTCATCGGGGATGCGCCCATCTACGTCACGCAGGACAGCGCGGACGTCTGGGCCAACCAGAAGCTTTTCAAGCTCGGCCCTGACCGCGAGCCCCTGTTCGTGGCGGGCGTGCCCCCGGATTACTTCAGCGAGACGGGCCAGCGCTGGGGCAACCCCGTTTACGACTGGGACGCGCACCAGAAAGAAGGCTTCGCCTGGTGGACCAGGCGGCTGGCTCACAATTTCGCCCTCTACGACTTCGTGCGCCTGGACCACTTCCGGGGTTTTGCGGGCTACTGGGAAATCCCCGCCGCGGAGAAGACAGCCGTGAAAGGGACCTGGGTGCCCGCCCCGGGCGCGGCCTTCTTCAAGGCGCTGCTGGCGCACTTCCCCACGCTGCCCATCCTCGCGGAGGACCTGGGCGTCATCACTCCGGACGTGCGCGAGCTGCGCGACGGCTTCGGCTTCCCGGGCATGAAGGTGCTCCAGTTCGCTTTCGGGCCGGAGATCGGGGAGAACTGCGACGCGCCCCACAACCACGTGGAGAACGCCGTGGCCTACACCGGCACCCACGACAACAACACCACCCTGGGCTGGTACCGCCAGGACGCCGGGCCGGAGGGCCGCGCCTGCCTGCAGAGCTACCTCGGCCGCGACATAGGCGAGTGGGACGTGGCCTGGGCCATGCTGCGCATGGCCTACATGAGCGTGGCCCGGCTGGCCGTGGCCCCCATGCAGGACATCCTGAGTCTGGACGAGGGGGCGCGCATGAACATGCCCTCCCAGGCCAAGGGCAACTGGTGCTGGCGGGTTCGGCGCGAGGCCTTCCGCGACGCACTCGCGGCGGAGCTGTCCGCCATGGCGGAACTCTACGGGCGTTCGCGCTGACCCCATCGAAGAATCGCGACAAGGAGGACGACCATGATCACGAGCGACAGCCAGGCCAACGACTTCCAGATGCGCTTCAGCGACGGCACGCGCGAGGCCCTCTCCGACGCGGCCCCACAGTACGGCGGAGGCGGCGACGGCTTCAGCCCGCACGACCTGCTGGAGGCCGCGCTGGGCAACTGCGTGGGCATCACCGTGCGCATGTACGCCAAGAAGCACGACATCCCCCTGGAGGCGGTGCGCGTGGCCGTGCGCCTGGACCGCAGCGACCAGACCGTGGCGGATTTCCGCTATTCCATCGAGCTCAAGGGGAACCTGGACCAGGCCCAGCGCGACCGCCTGCTGCGGGCGGCCAAGGGCTGCAGCGTGCACCGCACCCTCTTGCGCAAGCTGACCTTCAGCCAGGTGGACGAGGTCTAGAGGGAGGCGCCTTGTAAGCTTGCCACGTTTCAGACGCGTTGAGCCGTGGCGGGTCCGGCCGAGGCCTCCGGCGGCCAAAGGGAGTTCCTCCCTTTGGAATCCCTTTCCGCTTCGCGCGGGCGCCGGGCCATGTTCCCATTGTCCTCGCGCCCCAGGGGCGCTATGCAGCGCGGATGACCCAGACCATACTGCAAATCTGCGTCGTGGCCCTGCTCATCGTGTGCAACGGCTTCTTCGTGGCCGCCGAGATGGCAGTGGTCACCTCCCGCCGGGCGCTGCTCAATCGCCGGGCCGACCGGGGCGACCGGGGGGCCCGCGCCGCCCTGGACCTGGCCGACAACCCCGAAGGCTTCCTGGCCACCCTGCAGATCGCCATCACCCTGCTGACCATCCTCTCCGGCGCCTACGGCGAGGCCTCCCTGGCCCACCACGCCACCGAGGCCCTGTCGGCCTTGCCCCTGCTCGCCCCCTACGCCCAGACCCTGGGCTTCGGGCTGGTGGTGGCGGGCATCACCGTCCTGACCCTGGTGCTGGGGGAGCTGGTGCCCAAGCGCCTGGCCATCGCCCACCCCGAGGCCGTGGCCTGCGCCCTGGCCCGACCCATGCGGGTGCTGCTGCGCCTGGCCAGGCCCGCGGCGGCCGCTCTCTCGGCGGCGACGCGCCTGGTGCTGCGCCTGATGGGAGCCACGGTAGGGCGGGGCAGCGAAGTCAGCGAAGACGAGATCAGGCTCCTGGTGCGCCAGGCCGCCGTGGCCGGGGTCCTGGAGGATGTGGAGCGCGACATGCTGGAGCGTGTGATGCGCCTGGGCGACAGGCCCGTGGGCACGCTCATGACCCACCGCTCCAGGATCGTCCACCTCGACCTGGACAACCCCGAAACTATCCCAAAGACCATCGCCCGGACCCCGTTCAACCGCTTCCCCGTGACCCGCGGCGGCCTTGAGAACCTGCTGGGCGTGGCCGAAGCCAAGGACCTGCTCGCCACCGGCGCGCTGGCCAACCCCGAATCCATCGCGGGGCTCCTCGTTTCGCCGCCGCACGTGCCCGAGAGCTCGACCACCTTCAACCTGCTGGAGCAGCTGCGCCAGGCCGGGCAGAACATGGCCGTGGTGGTGGACGAGTTCGGCGACATCCAGGGCCTCGTCACCTTCACGGACGTGCTGGGGGCCGTGGTGGGCGAGGGGGCGCTGGGCAGGCAGGGGGACGAGCCGCGCATCGTCCAGCGCCAGGACGGCTCCTGGCTGGTGGACGCCATGACCCCTGCCATGGAGGTCTACGACCTGCTGGGCCTGGACAGGCCCGAGCATCCCCCGCACACCCTGGCCGGGCTGGTGCTCAGGGAATTGGGGACAATTCCCTCCGTTGCCGACTGGTTCGTGTACAAGGGCTATCGTTTCGAAGTGGTGGACATGGACGGCAGGAGGGTGGACAGGGTGCTTGTGCAGAAAATCCCGGATTCGGAGGGGGACGAGGAATAAGCCCCGAAAGAGCGGTTGTCAGCCCTGGACTTTTCGGGTAGGGGGTTTAATCCTTTTGCGAGGGAATATCCTGTTGGAGGTCAACCAGGTCATGGACAACACCGAACATTCGAAAACTTCTACCCCACAAGACATGGAAATGAATTTCGAGTCCGCGCTCGAAGATTACCTGAATGAAGATTTCGGGGATCTCGAGGAAGGCATCATCACCAAAGGCGTGGTGGTCCGCGTGGGCAAGGAACACATCCTCGTCGACGTCAACTTCAAGTCTGAAGGCCAGATCCCAGTGGCCGAGTTCACCGATGCCGAGGGCAATGTCACTGTCGGGGTCGGTGAAGAAATCGACGTCTACGTCGTGGGCAAGAACGAGTCCGAAGGCACGATCCACCTCTCCCGCGACCGCGCCAAGCGGATGCAGCTCTTCGACAAGCTGGAAGACCTCCAAGACAAGGACGACATCATCTCCGGGCGCATCCAGCGCCGCATCAAGGGCGGCTACACCGTCGACCTGGGCGGCGTGGAAGCCTTCCTGCCCGGTTCCCACGTCGACCTGCGCCCCGTGCCCGACATGGACGCCCTGGTCGGCAAGGAGTTCGAGTTCCGCGTCCTCAAAATCAACCGTCGCCGCTCCAACGTCATCGTCTCCCGCAGGGTCCTGCTGGAGGAGCGCCGCGAGTCCCTTCGCCGCGATCTGCTCACCACCCTGGAAGAAGATCAGGTGGTCAAGGGCCGCGTGAAGAACATCACCGAGTACGGCGTGTTCGTCGACCTCGGCGGCCTCGACGGCCTGATGCACATCACCGACATGTCCTGGAAGCGCGTGAAGCATCCCAAGGAGATGGTCGGCCTGGGCGACGAGCTCGAGCTCAAGGTCCTGTCCTTCGACAAGGACAAGCAGAAAGTCTCCCTGGGCATGAAGCAGCTCACCCCGGACCCCTGGCAGAACATCGCCGACAAGTACCCGGTGGACCTGCGCCTCTCCGGCAAGGTCACCAACCTGGTCGACTACGGCGCGTTCGTCGAGCTGGAGCCCGGCGTCGAGGGCCTGGTGCACATCTCCGAGATGAGCTGGACCCGCAAGCTGCGCCACCCGTCCCAGATGGTTCACCTGGGCGACGAGGTCGAGGTTGTCGTCCTCGGCGTCGACCCGGACAAGAAGCGCATCAGCCTCGGCATGAAGCAGGTTAAGCCCAACCCGTGGGATCTGGTGGCCGAGCGCTACCCCGAGGGCGCCGTGCTGGAAGGCACCGTCAAGAACATCACGGAGTTCGGCATCTTCATCGGCATCGAGGACGGCATCGACGGCCTCATCCACGTCTCCGACATCTCCTGGACCAAGAAGGTCCGCCACCCCGGCGAGATGTACAAGGTGGGCGACGTGGTTCGCGCCAAGGTGCTCACCGTCGACAAGCAGAACGAGAAGTTCACCCTGGGCATCAAGCAGCTCGCCGACGACCCCTGGCACGACGTGCCGGCCCGTTACCCGGTGGGCGCCCTGGTGAAGGGCACCGTGACCAACATCACGGACTTCGGCCTCTTCGTCGAGGTCGAGGAAGGCATCGAGGGCCTGGTGCACGTCTCCGAGATCAGCCGCAAGAAGGTCAAGACCCCTGCCGAGCTGTACAAGGAAGGCGACGTCATCGAAGCCCGCGTGATCCACGTCAGCGCCGACGAGCGCCGCCTGGGCCTGTCCATCAAGTCCCTCAAGGAGGACGAGGACAAGCGCAAGGCCAAGGAATACCGCTCCTCCGGCCCCGAGGTGGGCGTTGGCCTTGGCGACCTGATCCGCCAGAAGCAAGAAGAGGATGCTCAGCAGTAATCCTATGAACCAAAAACCCGGATTCAGACGGCGCCACCCGGTTCTGTTCGTGTTCGGGGTTCTTTTCGCAGCCATGGCCCTCACAGCGGGGGCCATGGCTCTTTTTTCTTCCTATTCCCAGAACGACGAGGGGGAGGGCGGCTCCCTGTTCTCCAGCCACTCCGAAAAGCTCGGCGTGGCCACCCTGGAAGGCACCATCGACGACTCGGCGCGCATGGTGCGCTTCCTGCGCAAGCTGCGGGAGGACTCGGCCGTGCGCGGGGTGCTCCTGCGGGTGAACTCCGGCGGCGGCGCCTACGGCCCCTCCCAGGAGCTGTACTACGCGGTGAAGAAACTGGCCGAGAAGAAGCCCGTGGTGGTCTCCATCGGCTCGGTGGCGGCCAGCGGCGGCTACTACGCGGCCTGCCCGGCCAAGGTCATCTACGCGCTGCCCGGCTCCATCACCGGCTCCATCGGCGTGCTCAGCCGCTTCCCCAATCTTCAGGGAGTCTCGGAGAAGCTGGGGTTCACGTACAACAGCTTCACCTCCGGCAAGCTCAAGGACGCGGGCTCCCCCTTCCGCCCGCTCACCGAGGAGGACCGCGCCTACCTGCAGGGCCTCATAGGCGACCTGCACGACATCTTCGTGGGCGACGTGGCCCAGGCCCGCAAGCTGACTCCCGAGGCCCTCAACGCCCTGCAGGGCAAGGCCGTCACCGGTACGGCCGGGCTGTCCCTGGGCCTCGTGGACAAGCTGGGCACCCAGGAGGACGCCTTCGAGGAACTCAAGAAGCTAAGCTCCATCACTGCCAAGCAGCCCGCCGTGATCCGAGGCCCCAAGAAGGAGCAGTCGCGGCTTGAGGAGTTCTTTGGCCGCCTTGGAGCCGCGTTTTTCAAGAAATTCGATACCGCGATGCCTGATTTGGAGCTTCGCGCGCAGTAATTCCCTCCCAAATCCTCCTGTTGCGTCCCCGAGTCCTGTTGACAGGGCTTGCGTCCTCTATATTATGTCGCTGCATCTTGCGGCCGGTCGCGGCGGGGTTGTCCCGTCGCATGAGGCGCGGAGCAATCGGGTGCGATGAGCCAGCAGCCGCCAATCCAGCTGAGCGTCCTTGTCGTTGAAGACGAGTCCTCCTGCAGGACGGGGCTTTGCATGGCCCTTGAACATTGTTGCAGCCGGGTCATCCAGGCCGACTGCGGCGAGGCTGGGCTGGAGGCCTTCCGGGCGCACAACCCCGACGTGGTCATCACCGACGTGCGGATGCCCCGCATGAGCGGCCTGGACATGATCCGCGCCCTGCGCGGCGAAGGCCGCGACCCGTTCATCATCGTCGCCTCCGGCTTCGGCGCGGAGGAATGCTACCTGGACGCCATCGAACTCGGCGTCAACCTCTTCGTCAAGAAGCCCTACCGCCTGGAACAAATCCATCAGGCTCTCGGCCGGGCCTCGCTCGACATCGGCAAGCGCAGGCATGACGCCTACCGCAGGGCCCTCTCCGAGGGCTTGCTGGCCAATGTGCCCAACTGCCACCTGCTCACCGACGGCGCCAACGTGCTCTATTTCAACGACCCGCAGCGGATTCTGCCCCGGCCCTGCTCCGAAGGGGAGGACGTGGGCTTCTACATGCGCTCCAACTTCACCCAGGTGCTGCGCCACGGCGCGGGGCTGACCTCGCTGCCCCAGAGCTTCGATTGCTGGCTCAAGCGCCATCCGGGGCGCGAGTTCGTGCTGGCGGCCAACGGCCAGGAGGACAAGACCCTGCCCAAGCGCCTGCTGCTGCGCCTGGACTCGGTGAGGATGGACACCGCGGACCGCCATCTGCTTACCTTTACGGACATCTCGCGCATAGAGTCCGAGCGGGAGCGCTTCTTCCATCTGGCCGGTCGGGATTTCCTCACAGGCGTGGGCAACCGCCAAGCTTTCGAGGCCGAGCTGGCCAGGGAGACCGATCGGGTGTTCCGCTACGGCGGCGACCTGTGCCTGGCGATGCTCGACATCGACGACTTCAAGAGCGTCAACGACACCTACGGCCACCAGGCAGGTGACAGGGTGCTGGTGGAGCTGGCCCGCAAGGTGGGTTCCTGGGTGCGCGTCACGGACGTGCTCTGCCGTTACGGCGGGGAAGAGTTCATGATCGTCATGCCCCAGACCGAGCTGGAGGGCGCGCTCACCTGCTCACGCAAGCTCAGCCAGGCCGTGGCCGCGCACGACTTCGGCATCGGCCGCAAGCTGACCGTGAGCATGGGCGTGGCCCAGCATTGCCCCGGCGAAACCAGCCAGGAGCTCATACGCCGAGTGGACATGGCCCTCTACGACGCCAAGTATTCAGGGAAGAACACCGTCTGCGTGGGCGGCGAAGCGAGCCCCCAGGCCTGATTTTTTGCGTTTGAGTGGTGTTGCGCGACCGCCCGGGTTTCGGCCCGGGCGGTTTTTGTTTGGGGAGGAGCGAGGATCGCAGCAAAAAAGCCCGTCCGGCAGATCGCCGGACGGGCCTATGTTTAATCGTCATCTTCCGGCGCGCCTTCTAGAGCGCGGCGGTGATCTCCATATCCGGCATGGCCTGGCGGGCCTGCTCCAGGTTCTCCTTGGAGCCCAGCACCACCACGGGCGCACCGGCGATGCCGGCGGCGATGGCCTTGCCGGCCTGGCGCAGCTGCTCCAGGGTGGTGCCCATCACCTCCTCGCGCAGGGCCTGGCGGGCCTCCTCGGTGTCGCGGCTCCAGTGGCGCACCAGGGCCACGTGGCCCTGGGCGTCGGGCAGCATGTAGGCGTCCAGGTCTCCCACGGTGCCGATCACGGCGCGTTCAAGCTCCTCGGCGGGGACGTCCAGTCCGCCCAGGAAGTCCCCGGCCTCGGCGAAGGCCTCAAGGGTCTTGGCGATGTTGGGGTCCCGGTAGGAGAGCATGGTCAGCAGGTTGGCGTGGCGGTCGAAGGTGCAGAACGCGCCGTAGGCACCGCCGCGCACGCGCACGCGCTCCCAGAGGTAGGCGTTGCGCAGGTAGCGGCAGGCCACCAGCATGGAGCCATGGGGCGCGTAGCCGATCTCGGCCAGGTTTCGGGCCTGGGCCACGTAGTTCACCTGCACGGGGGCGGCAAGGCCTTCGCGTGCGGGAAGGGCGGGGGCGTCCCACGTTGCGGGGGCGGTGGGAGCACCCTGGGGCAGGGTGTCGATCATGGCGCGCAGCCCGGGCTCGAACCCGCCGAAGTGGCTGGCGTCCAGGGTGACGTTGGCCTGGAGCCCGGAGGAGCGGAGCACGAGGCGGCGGAGTTCGTGCAGGCCCTCGCGCAGTTTTGGCCAGCTGGCGTCGAAGTCGGCGGCCCATGCGCGCAGGCTCTCGATGCCGGTGAGGCCGGAGAGCAGTTCGTCCGCCAGGGAGGCCCTGCCGAAGCGGGAACGCAGCCGCCGCGCGGCGTAGGCGTGGCCGGAGGTGACCAGCCCGCGCTCGGCCCGGGCCTTGGCCTCCAGGAGCATCTCCTTGAAGCGGGCCTCGTTGTCGAAGTTGGCGCGGGTCAGGGCGTCGCGCATGAGCTCGAGGAACTCGGGCGCGCGGTCGGGAGTGGCCTTGCCCGCCAGCACGATGCGGGAGGACGCCTCGCCTGGCCCGGCCCCGCGCACCGAGGTCAGGGAGACGGATGCCCCGATGCCGCCGGTCTTGCGGGCCACCCGGTTCAGGAACTGGGCGAAGTCCTCGCGGTCGGTGCCGCATTCCACCAGGGCGCGCCCGAACAGCGGGACCAGGGGCAGCAGCTCGCGGGGCGTCCCGGCCATGTCGAAGGCCAGCTCCAGGTAGACCACGCCGTTGGTGGGCAGGTCGTGGAAGAAGAGGTCGGGGGCGCGCCATTCGGCCGGGATGACCCGGTTGCGGGCGGGAAGGTCGGCCAGGTGCAGATTGGGGATGGTGGCCAGGGCTTCGGGGGAGTCCGGGGTGTCCTGGAAGAGCTGGATGCGCCGGGCGAGGTCCAGGGCGTGGGCCCGTGCCTCTGGCGTGAGCGCGGCCTGTGCGGCCTCCACGCGGAGCTTCTCCTCATCCACCAGGCGCTGGGCCATGCCGGGGTCGGGCAGCAGGACCACGTGGGCGCGGTGGGTGTTCTCGATGAGGTGTTCGGCAAGAAGCTTCTCGATGACCTTCTCGCCCGAGGCGATGCGGGCCTTGAGGGATTCAAGAGGGGCCTGGAAGCGGATGGGGGCCAGGGGGTCTCCGCCGTGCAGCCAGGTGGTCAGCGAGCGCAGCATGAGCGAGAGCCCGCGCGGGAAGGAACCGGTGTTGTTCTCACGCAGCCTGAACTCGATGGTGTTCAGGGCGGCCTCCACGTCCTCGGGGGCCACGCCCTGCTCCTGGATGGAGCGCAGGGTGTCCAGCACCAGGGCTTCGGCCTTGGGGATGTCCTCGGGCATGACGCCCTTGAGCCCTATGGAGAAGACCATCTGGCGCAGCTCGCCTTCGAGGCCGCCGCCGGAGAGGTCCTCGCCCAGGCCGGAGGAGATGAGCGCCCGGCGCAGGGCAGAGCCGGGCAGGCCGATGAGCGTGTGCTCCAGCACGTCGAGGGCCAGGCCCAGCTCCATGTCGCGCACTTCGGGCAGCAGCCAGTTGATGGTGAAATAGGCCTTGGGCGGGGGGGCGTCCTCGCGGGGGGCGGCGCAGGCGTAGGTGGCCTCCACGCGGCGCGGCTCGCTGAAACGGGGCTGGAGCGCGATGGCGGAATCCACCTGGATGCGGGAGTACTCGCGCAGGTATTCGTCCAGGATCTCCAGGCGGCGCTGCGGGTCGTCGTCTCCATAGAAGAAGAAGCGCGCGTTGGAGGGGTGGTAGTAGCGGCTGTGGAAATCCTTGAATTGGGCGTAGGTCAGGTCCGGGATGTGGGCCGGGTCGCCGCCGGAGTCCACCCCGTATGCTTGGTCCGGGAAGACGCTGCGCTGGGAGAGCTCGCCCAGCAGGCTCTCGGGCGAGGAGTAGACTCCCTTCATCTCGTTGTAGACGACGCCCTTGAACACGAGGCCGTCCGCCTCGGGGTGGAGGTGCCAGCCTTCCTGGCCGAAGATCTCCTCGGGGATGCGCGGGTGGAACACCGCATCGAGGTAGACGTCCACCAGATTGTAGAAGTCGGCCAGGTTGGCGCTGGCCACGGGGTAGCAGGTCTTGTCGGGGTAGGTGAAGGCGTTGAGGAAGGTCTGCAGCGAGCTCTTGAGCAGCTCGACGAACGGCTCCTTCACGGGATAGCGCCGCGAGCCGCAGAGTACGGAGTGCTCCAGGATGTGGGGCACCCCGGTGGAGTCGGCCGGGGGCGTACGGAAGGTGACGCCGAAGACCTTGTTGTCGTCCGCGCAGGAGAGGGACAGCAGCTCCGCCCCGGTGGGCTCATGCCGGTAAAGCCTGGCCTGCATGTCGTATTCGTCGATGCGCTGTTCGGTGACCAGCGTGAAACCGTATGTGTCGGGCATTGTCGCTCCCTTTTATAAAGTTAGGATAGGATAACGCAGCCGGGCCTCTGAGGCAAAGCCCGGTGCACGAGGAACGACATGATGGCCCAAGCGCTGGATAACATTTCAATTTGTGTGCTGGAGCGCCCTCGAAGGCGGATGTTGATAAAAGCGCGGGGCATTGAAGTCAAATTCTTGCCAAATTTTAATGAATGCTCTAGAAAGAGAGCCGACAGGGAAAACCGCTTGCCCCGCAGGTGAGTTTTTCTGTATGGTTATCGCGAGGAAACGCGCCGCCTCTTCCGTCCGGGCGCGTCCGGAACCCCCAGGTGGGCCCCGGGGTTGAAGGACGGCGCGTGTTAACGGCTCTGAGGGTGGCTCAGTTTTTGAGACAATTCACTTTGATTTGGAAGGAGGACTTAGGCATGAAGAAAATGCGCATCATCGTGGCCATGCTGATCATGGCCCTGGTCGGCACGGCTCTTCCGGCCGCTGCCAAGAAGATGGTTCCCAAGGTTGACAACTTCATCCTGTTCGTGGACCACTCGAGCTCCATGGCGTTTTCCTACAAGGGTCAGCGCTATGTCCAGTTCGGCGGTGTCTCCAAGATCATGATGGCCAAGTCCACCGTGGTCGAGCTGAACAAGCTCATCCCCGCCCTGCCTTACAAGGCCGGCCTGTACACCTTCGCCCCCTACAAGCAGTATGCGGGCATGGCTCCTTACGACAAGGCCGCCATGGACAAGGCCATCGCTCCCCTGTCCACCAACTATGAGGCCTATGGCCGCATGACCCCCATGGGCGTCGGCCTGAACGACCTCGACAAGGTCATCGGTGGGCTGTCCGGCAAGACCGCCGTCATCATCCTGTCCGACGGCGACTCCAACCTGGGCGTCGATCCCGTGGGCGTGGCCAAGCAGATGCAGGCCAAGTACGGCGACAAGATCTGCTTCAGCGTCATCAGCTTCGCCGACAACAAGCACGGCGAGCAGGTCCTGAAGGAAATCGCCGCTCTGTCCAAGTGCTCCTGCTTCGCCCTGGGCGAAGAGGTGCTGCGCAACCAGACCGCTCGCGAGAACTTCCTGAAGTGCGCCCTGTACGACTTCATCGACGACGAAGTGGTGATCTTCCGCTCCATCTACTTCGACTTCGACAAGTACAACATCAAGAAGGAATTCATCCCCGTTCTTGACGAAGGCGTCGCCATCATCAAGTCCAAGCCCAACCTGGCCGTGATCCTCGAAGGCCACACCGACTCCGTGGGCTCCGAGAAGTACAACATGGCTCTGTCCCTGCGCCGCGCCAACTCCGTGAAGGCCTACTTCGTGAAGAAGGGCGTGGACGCTGGCCGCATCACCGCCGTCGGCTTCGGCAAGGCCAACCCCCGCTACGACAACAAGACCGCCGAAGGCCGCAAGATGAACCGCCGCGTGGAGATCAAGTTCAAGTCGAACTAACCTCCATCTAGCCTCGTGACAAAACCAGGCGGAGCCGTTAGGTTCCGCCTGGTTCTTTTTTTTTGGAGGGAGCGCCATGAACAAGATAATTGTCCCTGCCTTGGCTTTCTGCCTGGCGTTGTCCGGCTGCTCGATGATGGGCGAAAAGCCCCAGCCAGCCCCTGTGGTCGAGATCAAGCCCGAGCCGACACCGCCGCCCCCGCCACCGCCGCCCCCGCCGTTGACCCACACGGTCAAGAAGGGCGACACCGTGGCCGCCATCGCCAAGAAGTACGGCGTGCCCGCCTCCATCGTGCTCGTGGGCAACAACCTCAAGAGCGCCAAGGACGTGAAGCCCGGCATGGTGCTGACCATCCCCGGCAAGACCGCCGCCCCGGCTACGCCCACACCTCTGGCCGCCGGCAAGGAGCCTGTCTCCAAGGAGCCGGCCGAACCCAAGGCGGGCAAGGGCAAGGGCTCCAAGTCCGATCCGTACGGCATCGAGTCCGCCACGGCCCTGGAGAAGGGCAAGAAGAAGCCCGTGAAGATGGATGACGACGCCACCTACGAGAAGATCAAGGTGGAGTTCCACGACTACGCCGCCAAGTGGCTGCAGAAGTCCGCCGCGCTCTCCCAGTCCCACAAGGACCGCAAGGAAGTGAAGCAGGAGGACGGGCGCTACGTGGCCAGCTACGGGGTGATCCTGATCGATACCATGCAGACCGAGGTCAAGCGCGTGGATTACGACGACACCCCCTATGTGGGCCACATCACCTACCAGTTGGAGATGCACCGCACCTACGGCAACACCGCCCAGGCGGCCCTGGCCTCCACCCAGGAAGAGGTGAAGCAGGAGTCCATGCGCGAGATCTTCAGCTACTCAGGCAAGAAGCGGGCCTGGCGTTAGGTTCGCGTCGAATCACTGGCTGATTGGTTCCAAAGGCCCCCCGGTTCGCGCCGGAGGGGCCTTTTTCATGGGGATCGCAAGCCCAGGGCCGACACTCACGAAATATGCCGACAAAAACGGGCTAAAAGGGGTCGGTTCAGAACAAATTTCATCCTTGAGGAAAAATAATGGTTCCGGGGGATGTAATTTCTGGGAAAATGTGTATGATCGAACCGAATAAGAACAATTCTTATTAAACATACAGCATCATAGGAGGCTCCCATGAGCTGCGAAAACACTACCCACTCCCACGAACATAGCCACTCCGGTTGCGAACACGCCCATGTGGGCAAGCCCGTGGCCGACTTCACCGCCGAGGTGTATGACCCTGAGGAGGGCTTCTTCGGCGAGATCAGCCTGGAGAAGCTCCGGGCGGATAAGAAATGGACCGTGCTGTTCTTCTACCCGGCCGACTTCACCTTCGTCTGCCCCACCGAGTTGGCTGACCTGGCCGTGAAGCATCCCGGGCTCAAAGAGGCCGGGGTCGAGGTGCTCTCCGTCTCCACGGACACCAAGTTCACGCACATGGCCTGGAAGGGCAGCGAGCGCCTGCTGGAGAACGTCCGCTACAAGATGGTGGCAGACCCCACCGGCAAGATCTCTCGCTACTTCGGCGTCTACGACCATGATACGGGCCTGGCCCTGCGCGGCACCTTCATCATCAACCCGGACGGGGTGCTGGTCTCCTCCGAGGTCAACTTCTACAACGTCGGGCGCAACGCCGACGAGCTCCAGCGCAAGATCGAGGCCAACCTCTACCTGATCGACCACCCGGCCGAGGCCTGCCCCGCCAAATGGACCCCGGGCGGAAAGACCCTGACCCCCTCTGAGAAGATGGTCGGCAAGGTCTACGAGGCCCTGAACGGCTAACGCGACGATCACGCCCTCTCGGTGAACCCTTGCGGGCTCCGGCGCACGCCTGAGCCCGTTTCCTTTTCTCAAGCGGAAAGATGTTGACCCGCATAGACGACCGGTCTATTAAGCTCCGCATGAAGCGCGACACCCGCCAGGAGATCATCGAAGCAGCAGCGCAGCTGATCCACAAGCAGGGCTACACCGCCACCGGCATCAAGGAGATCGTGGAAGCTGCCAAGGTGCCCAAGGGCTCCTTCTACTTCTACTTCCCCTCCAAGGAAGCCCTGGGCCTGGCCCTTGTGGAACACTACTGCGAGTCCGTGCGCTCCGGTTGGGAGCCTGTGCTCGCAGACGCCTCCGTGCCGCCGCTTGAGCGACTGCGGGCGTTGTTCCTGGCGCGGATGAAGCCGAAGGAGGACTCGGGCTACGCCCTGGGCTGCCCCATTGGCGGCCTCGCGCAGGAGATGAGTTCTCTCTCCGCCCCCCTTCGGGAGCGGCTGCGCAAGGCCCTGGACGGGCTCACGGCCATGGTCCGTTCGCTGCTGGATGAGGCCGCCCGGGAAGGGCAGCTGCCCCAGGGGCTGGACCCCGCAGCCACGGCAGCCTTCATCGTGGACGCCTGGGAAGGGTCGCTGCTGCGCATGAAGGCTGACGCCGGTCCCGAAGCGCTGGAGCGCTTCGTGTCCGTTGTTTTCGACAGGCTGCTCGTGTAGCGTTTGTTTTTGGAGAACCAACTAACCGACCGGTCTAATACTAGGAGGCATCCCATGTTCATGCTCGAAACCGTTGCCCCGGAAGCCGCCACCGGCTTGATCGCCGACCTGTACGCCAAGTTCCCGCCGGAGATCGGCGTGCCCAAAACCCTGCAGCTCATGAGCGCAAGCCCGGGTCTCATGGAGCGGCACCTGCAGGTGATCGATTATTTCCGCAACCACAAGCGGCTTTCGCCCGAGTTCTTCACCGCGCTGCGCTACAGCGTGGCGGCCAAGGTGGGTCACACGGCTTGCGAGGTGTTCAACCGTGGGATTCTCAGCCGCATGGGCCTGGAGGACGAGCGCATCCGCAGGCTGGAGTGCGACCCCACGGCCGCCGGGCTGGACAAGGAGGAGGAGAAGCTATTGCGGTTCGTGCACAAGGTGGTGGACGAGCCCGCCTCGGTCACCCAAAAGGAGGTGGAGGCCCTGCACGCCCTGGGCTTCAGCGACGCCGACATCCTGGATGCCTGCTCGGCAGCGGCTAACATGGTGGCCTCCTCGGTGCTGTTCAAGGCCTTCATCCGCTAGACCAAGTTTCGTATGTAAAAGAAGAGCCGTGGTCCCGGGGACCACGGCTCTTTTTTGATTGTCAGAATGAGAGCGGGGCTGGGGGCATCTCACAGCACCTCGCAGGGGGCAGTTGCCCGCGACCGCCGCACCAGGAGGAGCCGTCTTAACCGCGTCGCGCAACCGAGTCAGCGTATGGAGACGAGCCTTGCTTCAGCTCTCCGGGTGCTGTTCGCGGATGTCGCGCAGCAGCTTGAAGGAGCGCATGCCGTGCACCATCTCCTGCAGCCTCGTGCCGCCCCCGCCCAGGAAGCCGCGCACGGGCAGCAGCGCCCCGTTGCGCACGAAGAAGTAGAGCAGCCGGCGCAGATGCTTTGACCAGGCCAGCTCCGTGAATACGGTGCGCTTGAGCGCCCGCACGTAGTGCGCGCCAGCCGACGCGCCGTCGCCCTTCGCGGCCAGCGCGGCCTTGGCCGCCAGTTCCCCGGTGTGCAGGGCGTAGTGGATGCCTTCGCCGAAGAAGGGCTCCACCATGCCGCCCGCATCACCGGCCAGGAGCACGCGACCGGCGTGAGGCCGCTCCAGCCAGTTGCCGTAGGGCAGGGGGTGCCCCTTGACGGGCAGGCCGTGGCCTTCGGGGATGCCCAGGAAATTCAGAAAGTCGGCCAGGGCGTGGCGGAACTCGCCCGCGCGGTTGGCCCGGTACAGGCCGCCGATGCCCAGGATCACCCGGTCGGCGTGCGGGAAGACCCAGCCGTACCCGGCGTGCACGAAACCGGAGTAGATGGTGGGGAAATCGGCCAGGATGTCCTCATGCAGTCTGGGCTGCTTCTTGATCCAGCCGCGCTCCAGGTAGATCTCAAGGCCCATGCCCTGCTCGGTGCGCCACAGCTCCGGTTCGATGCCGCAGAAGGTGCGCACGGTGCTCAGGGCACCGTCCGCGCCTATGATGTGCCCGGCGGTCAGCTCCCGACCGGCGGAAGTGCGCACCAGGCCGCGCGCGGGGTCCACCCAGTCCACGCCCTCGCCCTGCACCACCTCGGCTCCGGCGGCGACGGCCTGCTCCAGGCACCAGGCGTCGAACACGCGGCGGTCCACGAAGTGGAAGGGGTAGACCAGCTTCCCGCCGGAGAGGATCATCTCGCGGTGGCGGATGCGGTATTCGTGGCTGACGTGGTTGATGACGCCGTTCGCGACCAGCTCCTCGGCCGTGGCGCCGAACACGCGGCCCAGGGTGCGCACGGTTTTCCAGGTGAAGAGCCCGGCGCAGAGCTTGTCGCGCGGGAAGGTCTTGCGGTCGAGCAGCAGAACGGATGCGCCCGCGCGGGCGAGCACGGCGGCGGCGGCCGTCCCGGCGGGACCGGCCCCGGCGATGAGAACGTCGTAGTGTGTCATCTTGCCCCCAGGAGGGCCTCCTGATACCCGGTTGCGCTGCGGGAGGCAACGATGGAGAAGGTGACACGCCTGCGCGCGGTGGTGTTCGATTTCGACGGGACGCTGGCAAGGCCCGCGCTCGATTTCGCGCTCATGAAGCGGCGCATCGGGGACCTGGGGGCTGGCTACCCCTGCGGCAGGGCCGAGCCGGGCCATCTGCCCGCCCTGGAATGGATAGAGCGGCTGGCCGGGAGCATGGAAGCGGACCCTGCGGGGCACTTCAGACGGGCGGCGCTCGCCATCATCGAGGAGATGGAGGCCGAGGCCGCATCGCGCACGAGCCTGTTCGGGTTCACCCGGCCCATTCTGACGGCGCTCAGGCGGGTGGGTGTGGCCCCGGCGGTGATCACGCGCAACACGCGCGCTTCGGTGGCGACAGTGTTCCCGGACGCCGGGGAGTATCTCTCCGTGCTGCTCACCCGTGAGGACGTGGACGCCGTGAAGCCCGACCCGGCGCACCTGCTGGCCGCGCTCGGCGGGCTCGGCGTGGGGCCGGAGGCGGCCCTGATGGTGGGGGACCACCCGCTGGACGTGCTTACCGCGCGCCGGGCGGGTGCCTTCGCGGCGGCCGTGGCCAGCGGTGAGACCGACGTAAGGACTCTTGCCGACACAGGGCCGGATTTCCTTGCCGCGCACGCCGGGGAGCTGGTGGAGCGCCTCGCCGCCGAAGGCTGGATCTAACGCGAAGCTGGGCCGATCAGGACGCGAAACTATAAGGGAGTCCAGAGGGTCGAAGACCCTCTGGCCGCCGGAGGCTCTTCCCGGCTGTCAGGCCAGGGCCACCAAGTCGTAGGTCTTGGCTTCCTCGATCAGGGCCTTGACCATGGCTCCGGGCTTGACCCCAGGCCCTGAAACATAGGTCACGCCGTCGATCTCCGGGGCCTGGAACCAGGTGCGCCCAACGTGCAGCCCGGGCCACTCGGGGTGGGGGGCGTCCACCAGCACATCCAAACTCATGTTCTCGAACCCGGAAAGCCACTCCTCCGATATTTCGGCCTGCGCGGCCATGATTGCATCCTTGCGGCCCTGGCTGGTCTTAGCGCCAACCTGGCCGGGCATGGCCGCGGCCGGGGTGCCCTCTTCCCGCTGATAGGCGAACACGCCCAGGTGCTGGAAGCGCACCTCCCGCACGAAGTTGAGCAGGAAGTTGAAATGGGTGCGCGTCTCGCCCGGGTAGCCCACGATGAGGCTGGTGCGGATGGCCGCCTCGGGGAAGCGGGAGCGCACCAAGTCGATGACGCGCCTTGGGTCCTTGGCGAAGGGGCGGCCCATGGAGCGCAGGATGTCAGGGTGGGCGTGCTGCAGGGGGATGTCGAAGTAGGGCACGAAGGGCGGCCCGGCGTCCTTGAGGAAGTCCAGCAGCTCAGGGGTCAGCCCGGCGGGGTAGAGGTAGAGCAGGCGCAGCCGCTCCAGGCCGGAGAGGGGCAGCAGGGCCTCCAGCAGGGCGCGAAGGTCCTGCTTGGGGTCCAGGTCGTGCCCGAAGGCGGTAAGGTCCTGGGCCACCAGGATGAGCTCCTTGCGGCCGGTGGAGAGAATATTTTCGGCCTCGCGGGCCAGCTCGGCCACGGGCGTGCTCTTGAGCGTGCCACGGATGGACGGGATGGTGCAGAAGCGGCACTTGTGGCGGCAGCCCTCGCTGACCTTGAGGTAGGCGTACCCGGGCGGGCTGGAGTGGATGCGCGCGGGGGTCCCGGCGGCGGCCCGGCCCATGGCCAGGGCGATCTTGGCGGGCCAGTCCGGCAGCTCGTGGGTGGTGAGCCAGAGGTCCACCTCGGGCATGGACTGGGCCAGCTCACCGCCGTAGCGGCTCACCAGGCAGCCCGCCACGGCCAGCAGCGGCCTGGGCGAGAGGTTGGCGATGGCTTCGGCCGCGTCGAGGATTTCGGAGACGGACTCCTCCACAGCGGGGCGGATGAAGCCGCAGGTGTTCACCAGCACCAGGGCGGCGTCCTCGGGACGGTCCACCGGGCGGGCGCGCCCGGGCAGGCCGCCCAGCAGGAACTCGGTGTCCACCAGGTTCTTGGGGCAGCCAAGGGAGATCGTGTAGACGGGAATCGTGTCGGCCATGCGGGCCTTCTAGCAGTGAGCGCGCCAAAAAGCGAGGCGCGAAGCGGGAGGGGACGCGCCGCGGGCGGTCCACATTGATATCGCGCCCGGAACCCGCTAAATAAGAATGAGAGGCGCAGGGGAAACGACCCGCGCCCGGCTTTGGAGATCAGTACATGCCCATGACTTCCGCCCTGCGCGGCCGCGGCCTGCGGCCGCGCCTTCTGATAGCCGCCCTGTTCGCGCTGCTCGCCGCGGCGCCGCTTTTCGCCAGCTCCGCCGCCCACGCCGAGGAGGGCGAGAGCTGGAAGCTCATGCTCCAGCGCAACTACGAGGAGCTGCAGTACCAGATCGAATACGTGGACGGCGTCTCCCAGACGCTGCCCGGCATGGTCAAGCAGACCCGGCAGGATCTCGCCTCCCTGCGCAAAAAGCTCGACGAGCTCATGGTGCTCGGGCGCGTGTCCGGCAGCAACCCCATGGAGCTGCGCGCCGTGCTGGCCGGGCTGGACATCCTGCAGGCCCGCGTGGAGGCCGTGACCCAGCCCTTCCAGAAGGCTGACGCCGACCTCAAGCGCTTCCAGGAGCGCCTGGGCGAGCTGGACGCCGAGTTCTCGCAGCAGGCGGCCGATGGGCCATCGCCGGAGCTGACCAAATCCCTCAACGATTTCCTGGGCGACCTGCGCAAGCTCAAGAACAAGCTTGGCCGCGTGAAGACCGTGCTGGACCAGGGCCTCAACCCCACGCGCGACCTCACGGCGGGCATCGGGCGCTCCGTCCAGACCGTCAAGGAGCGCATCCCCAGGGCCTGGAAGGACTACTACTTCGCCTCCGGCAAGAGCCTGCTCTCCCTGGGAGCCTGGCAGGAGGCCATCCAGCACATGGGCAACCTGCCGCGCTACGTGGCCACCTTCGCCAACCTCTTCGACGCGGGCGACGGCCGCACCAAGGACCTGCTCACCCGCCTCCTGGGCCTCATGGTGGTGCTGGTGGGCGGCGCGGCCGTGGCGCTCAAGCGGCTGGAGAAGCGTTACGGCGGCTTCAGGGCGGGCAGGCCGCTGGGCAGCCTGGCCTGGATCGGCGCGGGCGTGGGCGTGCTCTGGGCCACCTCGGGCGCGGGCTACGTGCTGGTGCGCGCCGAGACCGGGGCCCTGGCCGAGGTGCTGATCTCCCGGGGCGTGCTGGGGGTCGCCTGGTTCCTGCACCTGCTGCGCTGCGGCGGCCTCGTCGCGCCGGCCGCCAAACCCGGAGCGGAGCAGGGCGGCGACGCCGTTCCGGCCGGGCCCGAACTCGCGGAGCAGCAGCCGGACATGGCCTGCGCGGACGTGACGAACCCGGCTGCATCCGACGCCGCAACAGAACCCGCCGCCGAAGCATCCGCCGCACCGGCCGCCGTGCCGTCCGCAGCGGCGAAAACCGAGCCTGCGGCCAAGCCCGCCAAGGCCCGCGCGCCGCGAAATCCCGTGGGCCTGGCCTGGGGCATGTTCACCCTGGCCGTGCTCCTGCAGATGCCCTGGCTGCCGGACGCCTTCAGGGGCGGGGCCTGGGTGCTGGCCCTGTTCGCGGCCGGGTGGCTGGTGCGCAGGAGTGCGCGCGGGCGCGGGGCCGACGCGGTGTCGCGCCTGGCCGGGGCGGGCGGCTGGCTCTATCCGCTGCTGTGCCTGCCCGCGCTCTTCGGCTGGGTGAACCTGACCATGCTGGCGGCCGAGGGTTGGTTCATGGCCCTGGTGCTGCTGCAGGCGGGGCTCGCGCTCTACGGGCTGGTGGGCAGGCTGGTGGCCCGGCCCTCGGCGGACTTCACGGGTGAAGTGCTCAAGTCCTTCGCGGGGGGGCTGGCCCTGCCGTCGACGGTCATCGCCATGGCGGGCTGCTTCCTGTTCTGGCTGTCCCTGGCCATGGGGGGCAGCAGCGTGTTCCTCTCCGCCGTGAGCTCGGACGTGGGGGCCGAAGGCTTCAGCCTGGACCTGGGCCGCCTGGCCCTGATGTTCATCGGGTTCTACCTGGCCCGCGCGGCCACCCGCGTGGCGGACAGGCTCATCGCCGAGCTGCCCGCCCGCCGGCCGGACCTGGAGCGCGGGGTGCTGAACCTCCTGGAGACCATCTCCACCTACGTGGTCTGGGGCCTCTACGTGCTCATAGCCCTGCGCCTGGCCGGGGCCAACTTCACCAGCCTGGCGGTGGTGGCGGGCGGCCTCTCCGTGGGTATCGGCTTCGGCCTGCAGAACATCATCAACAACTTCATCTCCGGCCTGATCCTGCTCTTCGGGCGCAGCGTCCAGGCGGGCGACGTGCTCCAGATCGGCGACCTCTGGGGCACGGTGCAGCGGGTGAACATCCGCAACACCGTGGTGCAGACCTTCGACAACGCCACCCTGTTCGTGCCCAACTCGGACCTGATCGCCCAGAAGATCACCAACTGGTCCCACAAGGACCGCCGCGTGCGCCGCCTGCTTGAATTGGGCGTGGCCTACGGCTCGGACACGGCCCTGGTGCAGGAGCTGCTGCTGGAGGCGGCCAGCTCCCACCCCAACGTGCTGGCCGAGCCCAAGCCCGTCGTGTTCTTCATGGCCTTCGCGGATTCCTCCCTCAACTTCCGCCTGGCCTACTGGGTCAACGACCTGGACAATGCCGCCAGGACCAGCTCCGACATCCACCTAGCCGTGGACCGCGCCTTCCGGGAGCACGGCGTGGAGATCCCCTTCCCGCAGCGCGACGTGACCGTGAAAATCGCCGGCAGGGATGAAGAGTCCCTTCCCCTGGGCCCGGAAAAAGACGGAGGACGGACATGACCGACGACCCCATCCGCCCGGTAGCGGACGTGTGCGCCGATGCCCTGCTCAGCGAGCCGAGCCTGCTGACCTCGGTCATCGACCAGATACCCGACGACATCGTGGTGCTGGATTCGAGCGGCTGCGTGGTGGAGGTCAACCGCGCTGTGCTGGAGCGCCTGGGCGGCACCCGGCGGAACTTCCTGGGCAAGGCCTGCCGCGAGGCGCTGAGCGGCTTCCAGGGCGTGTGCGAGGCCAAGGATGACCCCGCCCTCTGGGAGAGCGTGCGCACAGGCGGCAAGAGCGAGCAGGTGCAGACCGTGGTGGACGCCGAGGGGCGCATGCACACCTTTAGGGTCTACACCTACCCGGTGATGGACACGGCGGGGAAGCTCTCCCACGTGGTGCTCCTGCGCCGCGACATCACCCAGCGCACCTACATGGAGCGCCGCCTGCAGCAGTCCGAGAAGCTGGCCGCCGTGGGCGAGCTGTCCACCTACGTGGCCCACGAGATCAGGAATCCGCTCTTCGCCATCGCGGGCTTCGCCAATTCCCTGCTGCGCTCCGGCAACCTGGACGAGCGCGCCCGGGGCAAGGTCTCCATCATCCTGGAGGAGTCCAACCGCCTGGACAAGATTTTGAAGAGCCTGCTCAATTTCGCCCGCCCCACCCAGGGCGCGGACGGGCAGATCGACGTGGCGGCCACCGCCGAGCAGACCATGGGGCTCATGGCCCTGGGCTGCCAGAAGCAGGACATCGCCGTGCGCGTGGAGGTGGATTCGGGCCTGCCCCTGGTCAAGGGCGACCCGGACCTCATCAAGCAGTGCCTGATCAACATGGTCAAGAACTCCATGGAGGCCATGCCCGAGGGCGGCGAGCTGACCTTGCGCTGCTATCTGCGCAGGGGGCAGGTGGTCATGGAGCTGGCGGACACGGGCAAGGGCATCCTGCCCGAACACCTGGACCAGGTGTTCAACCCCTTCTTCTCCACCAAGGACAAGGGCTCCGGCCTTGGCCTGGCCATGACCCGCAAGATACTCGACGAGCTGGGCGGCGCGGTGGAGCTGGAGAGCGAGGTGGGCCGGGGCACCGTGGTGCGCCTGGTGATGCCGCCGGTGGACGCCGCGGTGGAAGAAAATCTGGAATCCTACGCCGCCCCGCGCCACGACGGCATCTGGCGCGGCGGCTCGGACAACAACGGGGGGAACGGATGACGCAGGTGGTGCTGGCCACGCGCAACCAGGGCAAGGTGCGCGAGCTGCAGGCCATGATGGCCGGAATGGACGTGGAGGTTCTGGGCCTGGACCGCTTCCCCCAGATCGGCGAGATCGAGGAGACGGGCGACACTTTCGAGGCCAACGCCCGCATCAAGGCCGAGGCCGTGAGCCAGGCCACAGGGCTCATCGCCCTGGCCGACGACTCCGGCCTGGTGGTGGACGCCCTGGGCGGCGACCCCGGGGTGCGCTCGGCGCGCTACTCCGGCGAAGGGGCCACGGACGCCTCCAACAACGAGAAGCTGCTGGCGGCCCTGGCCGACGTGCCCGAGGGCCGAAGGGCCTGCCGCTTCGTCTCCGCCATCGTGGCCAGCCGCCCGGACGGACGCGAGCTCACGGCGCTTGGCGCCTGGGAAGGCCGCGTGGGATTCGCGCCCAAAGGTTCCGGGGGCTTCGGTTACGACCCGCTGTTCATCGACGCGGAGCTGGGCCTCACAGCCGCCGAGATGAGCGCGGAGCAGAAGAACGCCCGCAGCCACCGGGGCCGCGCCCTGCGCTCCCTGCTCGAGGACTGGGCCGGGTTCGCCCGCTCTTGACACTTCCGTCGATTACTGGAACTGGCGGGTAGTTTTTCCACCCCGACACAGAAGGATCATCCATGTGCGGCATCATCGGTTATAGCGGGCACCGCCCCGCGGTCCCCGTGATCATAGAGGGTCTGAAGCGTCTCGAATACCGCGGCTACGACTCCGCCGGAGTGGCCTACGTCCAGCACGGCGAGCTCACCGTCGTGCGCGCCGAGGGCAAGCTCTGCAACTTGGAGAACAAGCTGGCCACCATGCCCACGCACACGGCCACCTCGGGCATGGGCCACACCCGCTGGGCCACCCACGGCCTGCCCGTGGAGCGCAACGCCCACCCGCACCGCGACCAGTCCGGCCGCGTGGCCCTGGTGCACAACGGCATCATCGAGAACTACCAGGAGCTGCGCGAGGAGCTGAAGGCCAAGGGCGTCAGCTTCGCCTCCGAGACGGACACCGAGGTCCTGGCGCATCTGGTGGGGCTGCACCTGGCCGAGCACGGCGACTTCGAGAAGGCCGTGTCGTACGCGCTGGGACGCGTGGACGGCTCCTACGCGATATGTGTGGTCAGCCTGGAGAACCCCGGCGTGCTCTACGCGGCGCGCAAGTCCTCCCCGCTGGTCATGGGCGTGGGCGTTGGGGAGAACTTCGTGGCCTCGGACATCCCGGCCTTCCTGCCCTACACCCGCGAGGTGGTCTTCCTGGAGGACGGCGAGATGGTGCGCATCGACGCCAACTCCTGGAAGGTGATGGACGCCGCTACCCTGGCCCCCATCGAGAAGACGCCCCAGCACATCGCCTGGGACGTGCAGTCCGCCCAGAAGGGCGGGTACAAGCATTTCATGCTCAAGGAGATCTTCGAGCAGCCCCGCGTCATCGCGGACTGCATGGCCGGGCGCGCCGACCACTCGGCCTGCCGCGCGTTGCTGCCCGACCTGGAGGGCATGCCCGTGCCCGAGCGCCTGACCATCGTGGCCTGCGGCACCAGCTACCACGCGGGCCTGTGGGGCATGTACCTGCTGGAGACATGGGCCAAGGTGCCCACCCGGGTGGAGATCGCCTCCGAGTTCCGCTACCGCGACCCCATCCTGGGCCCCGGCGACACGGTGCTGGCCATCTCGCAGTCGGGCGAGACGGCGGACACCCTGGCCACCATGCGCCTGGCCAAGGAGCGCGGGGCCACCGTGGTGGGCCTGTGCAACGTGGTGGGCTCCACGGTCTCGCGCGAGGCCGACCGGGTGATCTACACCCAGGCCGGGCCTGAAATCTCCGTGGCCTCCACCAAGGCCATGTGCTCCCAGCTGACGCTCCTGACGCTTCTGGCCATGCACTGGGGCCAGCAGAAGGGCGTGCTGCCCGAGGACGTGCGCGCCAACTGCCTGCGCACCCTGTCCGCGCTGCCCGGCGTGCTGGAGGCCGAGCTGCCGAGGATGCGCTCCCGCGCCGCCGAACTGGCCAGGGCCTACTCCGAGGCCCGGAGTTTTCTGTATCTGGGACGCGGCACCTCCTACCCGTTGGCCCTGGAGGGCGCGCTCAAGCTCAAGGAGATCAGCTACATCCACGCCGAGGGCTACGCTTCCGGCGAGATGAAGCACGGCCCCATCGCGCTCATCGACCCCAAGTTCCCCACCTTCGCCCTGGCCCCGGCGGACGAGCTCTACCCCAAGGTGAAGTCCAACCTGGAGGAGGTGCAGGCGCGCGGCGGCAAGATCGTAGCCCTGGCCCCCGCCGGCACGGACCTGCGCGTGGAGGACCTCTGGGAGGTGCCCAACGTCTGGGGGCCCATGAACACGTTCCTGATGCTGCCCGCCCTGCAGCTCTTCGCCTACGAAATGGCCGACTATCTCGGCAAGGACGTGGACCAGCCCCGCAACCTGGCCAAGTCCGTCACCGTGGAGTAGGGGCGGCGGGGTGCGGGTGATCCGTCCGGCGGCTCTCGCCGCGCGCCCGCTGCTGCTGGCGTTTCTGCTGGCCGCGCTGGGCCTGTGCGCGGGGTCGTGGACCGGGCGGGGGCTTGCCTTGGCCGCCTCCGCCCAGGATGCGGCCAAGGCGTCCGGGCAGACTCCATCCGCCAAATCCGCCAAGCCCAGCAAGGCCGACAAGGCCGCGAAGTCCTCGAAGCAAGCCAAGGATTCCAAGCAGGCCAAGCCCGCCTCGGCGCCCAAGCTTACCCCCGTCACGGACGTGCAGATCTGGTCCGGCAAGGACTACTCCCGCATCGCGGTGGTGCTCGGGGGCGAGGTGCAGCACCACTGGCAGCTGCTGCCGCCCGAGGCCTCCAAGGACGGGCTGCGCCGCCTCTACGTCGATCTGGACGACACCCGCATCAAGCCCGGCGTGCCCGGCCGCTTCGACGTGCGCGGCGACGTGGCCCGCAAGGTGCGCCTGGCCCCCTACAAGCCCGGCGTGACCCGGCTGGTGGTTGAGGTCGAGAACCTCAAGAGCCAGCAGGTGTTCGTGCTGGAGAATCCCTACCGCATCATCGTGGACGTGCAGGGCCAGTCCGCCAAGGCCCGCGCCGCGGAGGACAAGGCCGCCGGGGGCAAATCCGCCGAACCCCAGGCGCAGCCGAAGGGCAAGGCCAAGGCTCAGGCAGCGCCCGAAGCCGCCGTTCAGGAGGCCGCACCCGGCGAGGCGGTCCCTCTGCTGGCAACTCCGGGGCGCAAGAGGATGGCCCGGCAGCTGGTGGAGCAGCTGGGCCTCACCGTGCGCCGCGTCATGGTGGACGCCGGCCACGGCGGCAAGGACCCCGGAGCCCACGGCGCGGGCGGTCTGGTGGAGAAGGACGTGAACCTGCGCATCGCCAAGCTGCTTGGCGGGAAGCTCGAGAAGATGGGCTTCGAGGTGCTCTACACCCGCACGCAGGACAAGTTCGTCTCCCTGGAGGGGCGCACCGCCATGGCCAACGCCAGGAAGGCCGACCTGTTCGTCTCCATCCACTGCAACGCCCACGGCGATTCCGGCTCCTCCGGCCTGGAGACCTACTCCCTGAACCTGGCCTCCACGCCCGACGAGGTGCGGGTGGCCGCGCGGGAGAACTCCGTGGACCCCAGACGCATCTCGGACATGCAGAAGATTCTGGACGAGCTCATGCACGCCTCCAAATTGACCGAGTCGCGCGATTTCGCCCGCGCGGCCCACGCCTCGGCCCTCAGCCAGGCCAAACGGGGCGGCTCCACGCGGGACAGGGGGCTGCACGAGGCCCCGTTCTACGTGCTGCTTGGGGCCAAGATGCCCGCCATACTGGTGGAGGTGGGCTACATCACCAACCCTGCCGAGGCCGCCCGCCTGCGCAACGAGAAATACCTCGAAGGCCTGGCCCAGGGTATCGCCGAAGGCGTGCGGGCCTACAAGCAGAAGATCGAGCGCTTCGGCGGTTAAGCCGCGCCCCCCGGCACATGTTCGCAACCTGAAGGGCGCGAACGGTCACACAAGCACCACACCCCCGAAACACGGCCGCGCTAGCACTGCCTATCGGTATTCCACCTACCGGAGGCAGCCATGCATCCACGCTCCGACCAATCCCGCAACGACATATTCCGCCTCGAGGACAACGTCCGCCATCCCCTTGCGCGCACCGTGCTGCGCCTGGCGGGCAAACCCATCGCCAAGGCCCTGGGCCTGGACCAGCTTTCCCGCAGCTACAGCCGCATCCCCGCCCAGGCCACGGGTATGGACTTCCTGCGCGGCCTGGTCGACGCCTTCGGCTTCAAGTGCAACGTCTTAAGCGAGGACCTGGCCCGCATCCCCGCCAGCGGCCCCGTGATGGCGGTGGCCAACCACCCCTTCGGCGGGCTGGAGGGCATCTTCCTGGCCGAGATGCTCAACCGCGTGCGCCCCGACGCCAAGATCATGGCCAACCACCTGTTGGGCCGCATCCGGGAGCTGCGCGAGCTGTTCATCCTGGTGGACCCCTTCGGCACGGAGAACTCCCTGGGGCGCAACATTGCCCCCCTGCGCGAGAGCATCGCCTGGCTGCGCGACGGCGCGGCCCTGGGCGTGTTCCCGGCGGGCGAGGTGGCCCACTTCAACGTGCGCGAGGGCAGGGTGGCAGAACCCAGCTGGAGCCCCTCCATCGCCAGGATCATCAAGGCCTGCGGGGCCACGGTGGTGCCCGTGCACTTCGCCGGGGCCAACGGGGCCATGTTCCACCTGGCCGGGCTGGTGCACCCCAAGCTGCGCACCATGCTGCTGCCCCGCGAGTTCGTGAACAAGGCCCGCACCACCGTGGAGGTGCGCGTGGGCCAGCCCATAGCGCCAGCGCGCCTGGAGGAGCTCTCCGACAAGCAGGCCGCCGACTACCTGCGCCTGCACACCGAGATGCTCGGCGGCGGCGAGGCGCGCAAGAGCCCCTTCAGGAGCTTCCCGGTGCGCTCCATCAGCCGCCAGGAGGCCCTCATCGCCCCGCAGGACTCCTCGCTCATGGAGGCCGAGGTGGCGCGCCTGCCCGAGGCGTCCCTGCTCCTGGAGAGCGGCGGCTTCCGCGTGTACGAGGCCCGCTCCAAGGACATCCCCCTGGTGCTCAAGGAGATCGGGCGGCTGCGCGAGGCCACCTTCCGCAAGGTGGGCGAGGGCACAGGCTCCTCCTGCGACTTGGACTCCTTCGACGCGTTCTACTCCCACGTGTTCATCTGGAACGTGAAGGAGCGCGAGGTGGTGGGCGCGTACCGCCTGGGCCGCACGGACGAAATACTTGCGGAGCGCGGCCCCGCCGGGCTGTACGTGGGCACACTGTTCAGGCTCAAGCCGCGCTTCCTGCACGAGCTCGGCCCGGCCTTGGAGATGGGGCGCTCCTTCGTGCGCGTCGAATACCAGAAAAGCTACAACGCCCTGCTGCTGCTCTGGAAGGGCATCGGCACGGTGGTGGCCCGCGAGCCCAGGTACCGCCGCCTCTTCGGCCCGGTGAGCATCACCAACGAGTATCAGGCTTCATCCCGCCAGCTCATCGCCGGGTATTTCGAATCCTGCGGGCAGAAGCCGGACCTCTCCCGCTTCGTGAAGCCCCGCAAGCCGCTCAAGGCCCCGGGCTGGCTGAAGCGCGCGGCCAGGACCCTGGTGGACGACGTGGAGCGCCTCTCCGAGCTGGTCAGCGCGGCCGAGCGCGACCGCAAGGGCATCCCGGTGCTCCTGCGCCAATATCTCAAGCTTGGCGGCAAGATACTGGCCTTCAACGTGGACCCGGGCTTCAGCGACGCCCTGGACGGACTCATCGTGGTGGACCTGCTCCACACCGAACGCAAGCAGCTGGAGCGCTACCTCGGCAAGGAAGGTCTGGCGGGCTTCCTGGCCTTCCACGACGACGGCGGATTCAAGCGCAGCGCGTGATTAACGTTTTCGTAAAAAAATAATTCTGAGTCCGGCAGCGTAAGCTGCCGGGCTTTTTAGTTAATTTGCTCGACTCCCGCGCCAGCCTGACTATGACGCATTTGGGGGATTGCAAGCATACATTTTTGTAGTTAGTACGGGGGCACAGGCATGGCCGCGCTGGGCGGCCGCCGTCTCCATTTTTTCCCGGAATCGCAATGAACAGCGTCAGCCAGCTGGAACTGAAAGTCCTTTACGAAATTTCGCAAATCATCGGTCAGGCCCTGGATCTGGACCAGACCCTGAGCGACATACTGCGCATCCTCTCCGAAACCCTGGAGATGAAGCGCGCCACCATCACCCTGCTCGACGAGGAGACCAACACCCTGGCCATCAGCGCCTCCCACGGGCTCAGCCCGGAGGAGAAGCGGCGCGGCGTCTACCGCCTGGACGAGGGTGTCACCGGGCGCATCTTCCAGACGGGCAAGCCCTTCGTGGTGCCCGACATCAGCAAGGAGCCCCTGTTCCTGGACAAGACCCAGTCGCGCGGAATGGAGCGCGGGCGCATCGCTTTCCTGGGCGTGCCCGTTACCATCAAGGGCCAGCCCGGCGGCGTGCTCACCGCCGACCGCCTCTTCAGCGACGACGTCTCCTACGACGAGGACGTGCGCTTCCTCTCCATCGTGGCCGCGCTCATCGGGCAGTTCGTGCAGCTGGGCAAGCAGGTGCGCGCCCGGGAGGAGAACCTGCGGCGCGAAAACCTGTCGCTTCGCTTCAAGCTCTCCAAGACCTACCACCGCTTCTTCATCGTGGGCCAGAGCCAGCCCATGACCCGCGTGCACCAGATGATCGAGAAAGTGGCCCCCACCAGGGCCACGGTGCTGCTGCTGGGCGAGTCGGGCACGGGCAAGACCCTCACGGCGCGCATGATCCACGAGCTCTCCGACCGGGCCAAGTATCCCTTCATCAAGGTCAACTGCGCGGCCATCCCGGAAAACCTGCTGGAGTCGGAGCTCTTCGGCTACGAGAAGGGCGCCTTCACCGGCGCGGCCGCGCCCAAGCCCGGCCGCTTCGAGGAGGCCGACAAGGGCACCATCTTCCTGGACGAGATCGGCGAGCTTTCGGCGGGCATCCAGTCCAAGCTGCTGCGCTTCCTGCAGGAGCGCGAGTTCGAGCGCCTGGGCGGCATCAAGACCCGCAAGGTGGACGTGCGCATCATCGCGGCCACCAACCGCGACCTGGCCGAGGCCGTGACCCACGGCGAGTTCCGGGAGGACCTCTACTACCGCCTCAACGTGTTCCCCGTGCTGGTGCCCTCGCTGCGCGAGCGCCGGGAGGACATCCCCGCGCTGCTCAACCACTTCCTGGACAAGCTCTCCCGCGAGTACGGGCGCAGGCTCTCCTTCACGCCCAGGGCCCTGGACGCCCTGGTGAAGTACGACTGGCCCGGCAACGTGCGCGAGATGGAGAACCTGGTGGAGCGCCTCTCCATCATGGTGGAGGACGAGCGCATCGACCTGGCCGACGTGCCGCCCTACTTCTTCACGGCGGGCAAGCCCGCGCCCCAGGCCAGCCTGGACGGCCAGGCCAGCCTCAAGGACATGGAGAAGCGGGAGGTCATGGCCGCCCTGGAACGCCACAACTGGGTGCAGTCGCGCGCGGCCAGGGAGCTTGGACTGACGCTGCGCCAGATGGGCTACCGCATCCGCAAGTTCGGCCTGGAGCGCATGGTCAACGAGCGCCGCGGCCGCGACCAGGACCTGGACCTCGGCTAGCCAGGAGCCGCAAGGGGGCAGAATTGCCAAGACGCGGGGCTCCGCCCCGCACACCGCCAGGGGGCGTGGCCCCCTGGACCCGCAAACGGGACGCGGGGGGCGAGTTTCAGGCGTCATGCCCGGGGCGGTAATGCGCGATCGGAGCAACCGGATTGGATACGGTTTGGCGCGGGGTTCGACCCGCACGGCGAATACGCGAAAGGGGGCCCCACGGCCCCCTTTTTGATTCTGGGCAGGCCACGGCGAGGCTACTGCTCCACAGGTTTTGCCTCGCCGTCTTCATCGGTTTTGGGAGCCTCTTCGGGCTTCTTCCCGTGCTTCTTGTCGTGTTTCTTCTCTTTGTTCTTCACGGCCTTCTTGCCGTCCTTGCGGTGCTTCTCCGGCTTGGGCTCCTCGGCGGGCGGGGCGGCCAGGACGGCCTCGCCCGGTTCGCAGGGCCCCTCGGGGGCCGCATCAGGCGCGGTCGGCTCAGTGGGGCTGATGGTGAACTCGCTCGCGGGAACCTGCTCCGGCACCTCCTCCCACTTCACCTCCAAGCTGAACTTCTGCTTGCCCTTCTTGATGGCGGCCTCGATCTCGAAATCCATGCGCGTGGATGGCTTGAGCGTGACGTACTCCGCGCCCTTGCGCAGGCAGATGGTGCCCGCCCGCAGGCTCCCGGCGAGGTCCGAGAGGATCTGGGCCAGGGCTTGGGGGTCCGTGACGCCGGAGATGGCGATGCTGGCTTTGCTCATGGGGTGCTCCTGTGTCGGGCCGCTTCAGGCGGCCGGGTCTGGGGTGGGGTCCTGGCCGGGCTCCGTGGACGGGGTGGCGGCGCGGCGCGGCCTGTCCTTGTTGTCGCGCTGCATCTCTTCGAGCTTTTTCTCGGCCTTGTGCAGGAATTTTTCGAGGGCCTTGTTGATGCACGTATCCACATCGAGGCGCTTGTCGAACGAACGAGATGCCTCGCGAGCCCTGTCCAGCCGCTCGGCAACATCGACATAAACATTGAAAATCATGCGTTTTGTTTCGCGATCATTCTTGAAGATAGACATGGGTTCCTCTCAAATTCCGTACAGAATTTGTACGGATCATACACAAATCGAAAAGCCCTGCAACCACCACCGGCCTTGACGCGGCAAGCCCATGGGGAACATGGAACCCACAACGGAGGATACGCCGATGGATGGTAAACTGGATATGATCTTCAAGGCCGCCGCCCTGGTGCTGCTGGCCATGCTGCTGCTCGTGTACGCGGAGGGCCGCGACGTGGGGCGCTACGCCTATTTCCGGGACGGCGAGCTGGAGTTCGTGCTGGATACGAAGACGGGGGAGGTCTACCAGGGCGGCTACGCCATGAACCACCTGACAGGCAAGGAAGGGCCGGCGGCCAAGCCCTGAGCGGACGGAATTTTCAGAAAGATGGCGCGCCGGACGGGCGTCCGGCGCGCCGGGAAGGTTGTCCTACTGGCTGTTCATGATGCGCCAGGTGCCGTCGGGCTGGCGGCAGGCCGTGCCCCGGCCGGTTTCCTTCCTGCCGTCGATGTAGATGGACTGGGTGAACTCGCGGCAGGGGGTTCCGCTGGGCTCGTAATAGGTGCGCTCGGGCGTGATGGACGCCTGGCGGTTGGTGTTGGGGTTCTGCCACTGGGTCTGGCGGCGGTCGGGGCTGTTCTCCAGGGCGTAGGCCGCCTGCTTGCGGTCGTAGTCGTCCCAGAGGCTGCCCAGATATCCGCCCACGGCCGCGCCGATGATGACGCCCGCGATGGTGCCCATCACCCGCCCGGCAGGGTCGTTGCCGCCGATGGCTCCGCCTGCCACGCCGCCGGCAGCGCCGCCCGCGACCATGCCCACGTCGCGCTTGGTGATCTGGCCGTCAGGAGCGCAGGCGACCAGCAGTTGCAGGGCGAAGGCGAACAGAACCAGCCTGGTAACGTGCTTCATTACAATCCTCCTATGAGAAACTCGCAGCTTGTAACGCCACTGCGGGCGGTTGGCTACTGAAACCGCGTTCATGTTGCCGCCGCGGGCACCCTTAGGCCGGGTCCACGGTCACGGTGAATTTCTTCAAAAACATCGTTGGGTTGTAACTCATCTTGGCCTTGCGCAGGCCTTCGTCGCCCAGGTCCTGCTCGCGGTTCACGTAGGCGTATTCGCGGTCCAGGTGCTCCAGGAACATCTGGTTCACGGCCTGGTACACGCCCTTGAACGCGGTGTGGCCCTTCTCGAAATGGATCACGAGCATGGAGTCGTCCAGGGCCTCGGCCACGGTGTAGGCGATCATGCGGCCCTCCACCCGGATGGCCCCGCCCAACAGGTTGGGCAGGCGGTCCCAGTCCTTGACGACGCGGGCGATGGCCATGTTCTCGGCCCTCAGGGTGGCGTCGCACTCGGCCTCGCGCCACTGGCACCACTCCAGCTGCATCTGGAGCACCTCCTCGATGCAGTCGGCGGAGAGGGGGCGGTAGTCGTAGTCGTAGGACTTCATGAACTGCGCAAGCAGGTTCTTCTTCTTGTGGAAGCGGTTGCCGGAGAGGGCCACCAGCTCGGGCACGGAGTACACGTAGTCCCAGTGCTCGCGGGCCTCCTGCGCGTGGACGCGCCCGGGCATGGCGTCGGCCCAGATCTCGGCCAGGGCCTCGGGCACGCGGGTGAAGGCGCCGCCCTGGGCCAGGGTGGGGCAGCGGCTCCAGTCCACGTCGCGCCAGGGGGCGATGGGCGCCCAGTAGACGGTCTCGGGGCGGGTCTGGCGGAGCCACACGTGGGAGTCGCCGAATGACCACTCCAGGCCGTACTCCTCGCACCAGCCCCAGAGGTTGGCGAAGGAGTAGTCGGAGGTGCGCTGGGGGCAGCCCGCAAGGCGGGCGAGGTAGTCCTCCCGCCTGTCGAGGGAGAGGGAGACGTAAGGCCTATTCACGGAAACTCCTGGATTTTGTCATGGCGAACCTGGCCCAGTTCTTCACCTGGTAGACGGCGATGAGGGCCGAGGCCTGGAACATCTGCGATACGAGCATGGAGAGCCACACGCCGTCGGCGGTGCCCCAGGCCCTCCAGCCCAGCCACCAGGCCACGGGGAGGCGCACGCACCAGATGGATACGGCGAACACCACGAGGTTGTACACCGTGGCCCCGGCCCCGGTCAAAGCTCCGGCCAGGATCATGCTGGTGCAGCTGAAGGGCGCGGCCACCAGGTTGTAGCGCAGGTAGGAGACGGTTTCAGCCGCGACCACGGGGTCCGGGGCCATGGCCGCGGAGAGGAAGGGCAGGAAGGGCCACAGGCAAAGGGCCAGCAGGCTCATCAGCCCCGTGCCCAGCAGCCAGATGCGAAAGCCCATGCGCTTGGCCTCGGCCGGGTCGCCCGCGCCAAGGGAGTGCCCCACCATGATGGAGGCCGTGAGGTTGAAAGCGAAGGCGGGCAGGAACACCCCGGACTCGATGCGCGCCCCGGCCGCGAAGCCCGCCAGGGCCTCCACCCCGCCGGAGGGCAGCCCGCCGATGACGGCCAGCAGCACCATGTACCCCGAATGCCAGACCACCTGCATCAGCCCCGAGGGAATGGCCACCTTGGCCATGTAGTACCAGGCCCGGCGCACCCAGCGCAGCGGCGGGATCATGGAGGCCCGCAGCAGCCCCGCGCGGCGCATGAGCCAGAGGTTGAGCGCCAGCCCGCCGGTGACAGAGGCGAAGGTGCTCCAGGCCACGCCGATGTAGCCCATGTCCGGCAGGCCGAAGCGCCCCAGGCCCAGGCCCAGGTCCAGCCAGGCGTTCACGAGGCAGACCAGGCCCATGGAGTACAGCGGGGCCATGACCAGCTTGTGGGCGCGCAGCACCGCGCTGGTGATGATGAACAGGTAGTTGATGGGCAAAAGCCAGAGGAACACGGTGAGGATTTCCCTGGTCGGGCCGAGCATGGGCGCGGGGACGTTCAGCAGCGCCAGGAATCCGTCGCGCCAGGCCAGGCCCCCGGCCTGGGCCAGTAAGCCCAGCGCCGCCCCGGAGACCAGGCACAGCCCGCCGTAACGCGCGGCGCGCCCGAACTTGCCCGCCCCCAGCGACTGGGAGAGCGCCGCCACCGAGCCGTTGGACACCGCGATGGCCACCGTGAGGAAGATGAACAGGGCCTGGGCCACCAGGCCCATGGCCGCCTGGGCCTCCCGGCCGATCCGGCCGCACACGGCCACGTCCGCCACCCCGATGAGGAAGTTGAAGACCATCATCAGGATCTGCGGCCAGGTGAGCCGCCAGATGGAGAGGTAGGGGCGGGAAGTGTCGATGTTCACGGGATTCAAGGCCTACGTAAGCGCGGGCGCGTGGTCAATGGGGGATCGCGCCCCGGCGCGAGGTGATGAACGCACGGGCTTCGGGGGGCGATGGTCTTGTGCCGCCATTTCTGTTATGTTAGCCCTAGCATACATGCTTTGTAAGGAAAAGGTGATCCATGGACGCACCCTACGCCGTGCTGCGCCTGCACACCTGGCTTGAGGTCCCCGAGGGGATGCTCTTGGGCCTTGGCAGGGCGGAGCTGCTGATGCGCATCGAGGAGACGGGCTCGCTCAACAAGGCGGCCCAGGTGATGGGCATGTCCTACCGGGCGGCCTGGGGCAGGCTCAAGGCCAGCGAGGCCATCGTGGGCGAACCCCTGGTGGAGAAGACCCCGGGCAACAAGGGCTTCGTGCTCACCGCCCTGGGCAAGCGCCTGACCGTCGATTTCAAGGCCTGGCACGACGACGTGGAGCGCTACGCCCTGGCCCGCGCCCGGGAGACCTTCCCCTGGCCGGTGGAACCCTTCCAGCCCAAGGAGAAGAAGCGCGATGCCGCGGGATAGGCGGGTCTGCGGCCTCAGCCGCGCTGAATACGTGGAGCGCATCACCTGGTTTCACAACTATGCCGCCCCCGGCCTGCTGGTGGGCGGGTTCATGGTGGACGCCGCGCGGCGCAGGCTGCCCGAGGGCACGCTCTTCGAGGCCGCCTGCGAGACCACATCCTGCCTACCGGACGCGGTGCAGCTCTTCACTCCCTGCACCGTGGGCAACGGCTGGCTGCGCGTGCTGGACCTGGGCCGCTACGCCCTGACGCTGTACGACAAGTACACCGGCGAGGGCTTCCGCGCCCACGTGGACCCGGCGCTTCTGGGACCCTATCCCGAGATCGCGGGCTGGTTCCTCAAGCGCATACCCAAGGCCGAGCAGGACACCAAGGCCCTGGAGGACGAGATCTTCGAGGCCGGCGAGTCCATCCTCACGGTGCGGCCGGCGCGGGTCTCCGCCGCGTACCTGGGCAAGAACCACAAGGGCGTCATAGCCGTCTGCCCGGCCTGCGGGGAGGCCTATCCGGCCAAGCACGGCGGGCTGTGCAAGGGCTGCCTGGGCGGCTCGCCCGTGCTGCGTGCCGAGGCCGCGCCCAGGCCCCGCGCCGTGCCAGTGGACGAGGCCGTGGGCAGGCGCGCCCTGCACGACATGACCGAGGTCCAGCCCGGCGTCTCCAAGGAGGCCAGCTTCCTGCGGGGCCAGACCATCACCTCCGGCGACCTCTGCCGCCTGCAGCGCATGGGCCGCATGGAAGTTTTCGTGGAGGACGAAGGCACCCCCGGCACAGGGTTCGTCCACGAGGACGCCGCCGCCACGGCCCTGTCCGAGGCGCTGTGCCAGGGCGGCGCGCTGGAGCCCGCAGGCCCGCCGCGCGAGGGCAAGATCACCCTGCTGGCCGCCCGCGACGGCCTGTTCACCGTGAACGTGGAGCGCCTGCAGGCCCTGAACGCCCTGGCGGACGTGGCCCTCTCCGTGCGCCACCACGGCAGCCTGGTCAAGGCCGGGGAGGCCGTGGGCGGTGTGCGGGCCATCCCCCTGCACCTGGACCGCGCCGTGCTGGACAAGGCCCTGGCCCTGTGCTCCGGGTCGCTGCTGCTGGACGTGGCCCCCCTGCGCCGCGTGCGCGCCGGGGCGCTCATCACCGGCACCGAGGTGTTCACGGGCCTCATCGAGGACAAGTTCGCCCCCGTGCTCGCCGCCAAGCTTCAGGCCCTGGGCTCGGAGCTCGCCGAGGTGCGTTTCGCCCCGGACGACGCCGAGGCCATCGCCGCGGGCGCGCGCGAGCTGCTCCAAAATGGCTGCGACCTGATCCTGACCACGGCGGGCATGAGCGTGGACCCCGGCGACTTGACCCGCAAGGGCCTTCAGGACGCGGGCGTGAGCGGCGAGCTGTTCGGCATGCCCGTGCTTCCCGGCAACATGCTGCTGCTGGCCAGGGCCGGAACCGTGCCGGTGATCGGGGTGCCCGCATGCGCGCTGTTCCATCAGGTCACCAGCCTGGACATCCTGCTGCCGCGCGTGCTGGCCGGGCAGGAGATCACCCGGACGGACCTGGCGGCGCTGGGCCACGGCGGCTTCTGCATGAATTGCGCGCGCTGCGTCTTCCCGCATTGCCCGTTCGGCAAGTAGACGCTATGGGAGCGACATGCTCCTGAGTTTAAAAATCGCCCTGCAGGCCCTGGCCACGCACAAGCTGCGTACGGCCTTGGCCATGCTGGGCGTTTTTCTTGGCGCGCTGGCCCTCACGGGGGTGCGGCACGTCTCCAAGGCCATGCTGCGCCAGGCCGAGATCGAGGTGGAGAAGCTCGGCCCCAACCTCTTCGCCGTGATGGCCGGGCAGGTGCGCTTCACGCGGGGCGGGGCGGCCCGCACGCCCGGCGGGGCCAACACCTTCGCCCTTGAGGACGCCCAGGCCCTGATCCGCTCGCTGCCGGGGGTGGTCAAGGCCGTGCCCCTGGTGCTGCGCACGGTGCCCATCCGCAAGGGCAACACCACGGTGCAGGCCCAGCTGGTGGCCGCCTGGCCGGACTACCCGGCCGTGCGCTCCTTCCAGCCGGAGCTTGGGCGCTTCTACACCTGGCAGGAGGAGAACGAGCGCGCCAAGGTGGTGGTGCTGGGGCTCAAGATCGCCCAGCGCCTCTTCGGCGACCCGCAAAAGGCCGTGGGCGAGGTCGTCTACATCTTCAAGGCCGGACTGGTCGTGGTGGGCGTCATGGAGGAGAAGGGCGCGGACATCTCCGGCACCGACCAGGACGAGCAGATCTTCGTCCCGCTCTCCACCTACATGCGGCGTATGGCCAACCAGACCTGGGTCACGGGGGTGTTCATGCAGATGGCCGACGGCACGGACTTCGCGCGCACCAAGACGGCCGCCACGGAGATCATGCGCCTGCGCCACAATATCACCGGCGGCAAGAAGGAGGACTTCTCCGTGCTCACCGCCGAGGACACCATGCAGCTCAAGCAGCAGGCCCTGGACCTGGTGGAGGTGCTGGGCATCATCAGCTCCACGCTCTCCTTCGCGGTGGGGGGGCTGGGCATCCTCTCCATCATGATCCTGCTGGTGCGGGCCAGGCGGCTGGAGATCGGCGTGCGCCGGGCCATGGGCGCGCGCAGGGTCGACATCATGCGCCAGTTCCTGCTGGAATCCGGCATGATGAGCGCCGCCGGGGGCGCGGCCGGCGTGGCCGCAGCCTTGGGCCTGCTGACGCTGGTCTATTCGCTGGGCGGCTTCCCCTACGTCTACGACGGCTGGCTCATCGCCCAGGCCCTTGCCGGGTCGGCGCTGTTGGGCATCGCCGCGGGGGCCTACCCGGCCTGGCAGGCCGCCAACGTGGAGGTGCTCCAGGTGCTGCGGGGGAAGGAGTAAGAGAGATTTCGGCAAGGCGGGGCGCTGCCCCGAACTCCGCCTGAGAGCGGGATTGTTCGCAGGATACCGGACTCCGGCCGCGCCCGCCAGAGAGCGGGATTGTTTGCAGGATACTGGGCTCCGCCCGAACTCCGCCAGAGAGCGGGATTGTTTACAGGATACGGGGCTCCGCCCCGAACCCCGCCAGGGGGATGATCCCCCTGGACCCCGCAATTAAAAACCGGGAAGGCTTCGCCTTCCCGGTTTTTTGTTATCGGCCCCGGATGATAGTGTCGCGCTTGAGTGCGAAGCGATTGGGGGTGCAGGGGAGTCACTCCCCTGCCGGAGGGGTTCGGGGAGGCAGCGCCTCCCCGAGGAAATTTCACCCCCTGCACCTCAATCGCAGCCGATGACGCGCCTGAGCATCTGCGCGAACTCGTCCATATCCAGCGGCTTGGAGATGTAGTCGTCCATGCCCGCGGCCAGGAATCGCTCCCTGTCGCCCTGCAGCGCGAAGGCGGTCAGGGCGATGATTGGCACGTTCGGGTTGCCCGCCTTGCCGGAGCGGATCAGCTGCGTGGCCTCCTCGCCGCTCATCTCGGGCATGAGCGCGTCCATGAGCACCAGGTCGTAGTTGGCGGCCCGCAGCCGCTCGATGGCCTGCGTGCCGTCCTCCACCACGTCCACGGTGTGCCCCCAGTCCTCCAGGAGGCGGCAGGCGAACAGGCTGCTGACGGGGTTGTCCTCCGCCAGGAGTATATGCAGGGCGGGCGTGGGCTCCACGGGCTGGCAGGAGTCCGCCGGGGGCGCCTCCTCCTCGTACACGCGCTCAAGCTCCACCGTGAAGGAGAAGGTGCTGCCCTTGCCGGGCTCGCTGGTGACCCAGATGGCCCCGTTCATCATCTCCACCAGCCTCTTGGCGATGGCCAGGCCGAGCCCGGTGCCGCCGTACTTGATGTGCGCGGAGGAGTGAAGCTGCTCGAAGCTGTCGAATATGGCCTCCAGCCTGTCGGGGGGGATGCCGATGCCCTCGTCCGCCACCACGAACTGCAGGCGCTTCCTGAGCGAGTCGGAGGTGTTGACGAGGCCGAGGCTCACGCTCACGCAGCCCTTGGGGGTGAACTTGAGGGCGTTGCCCACGATGTTGGTCAGCACCTGGCGCAGCCGCCCGCTGTCGCCCAGGACCTTGGCCGGGATGTCCGGCCCGTGGGAGAAGCTGAAGCGGAGCCCCTTCTCCCTGGCGGCGATCTCCACGGGCTTGAGGGTGGATTCTATGGTCTCCAGCAGGTCGAAGGGCTGGGCGTTCAGCACGACCTTGCCGGCCTCGATCTTGGAGAGGTCCAGGATGTCGTTGATGATGTCCAGCAGGGAGTTGCCCGACTGCTGCACCAGTTGGAGGTATTCGCGCACGTCGGGGGATAGGTCGCGCTTGAGGGCCAGCAGCGTCATGCCCAGGATGCCGTTCATGGGCGTGCGGATCTCGTGGCTCATGTTTGCCAGGAAGTCGCTCTTGGCCCTGCTGGCGGCCTCGGCGGCCTCCTTGGCGCGGCGCAGGTCCGACTCCATGGTCTTGAGTTCGGTGACGTCGCGCGCGATCTCCAGCACGGAGGAGACCTCCCCGCTCATGGAGAACTCGGGGGTGAACCTGGCCTGGTAGAGCCGCAATCCGTCCTGAGTTTCGTAGGCCCATTCCGTCACGTGCTCCGCGCCCGAGCCGAACACCCGGTCGATGGCGTCCTCCAGGCATTGGCGCTGCTGCATGTTCATGCGGCAGCCCACCCTCTTGCCCATGAGGTCCTCGGCGGCCAGGCCCTTGAGGCGGCTTATGGCCGGGTTCACGTAGAGATAGCGGTGCTCCCTGTCGTAGCGGGCGATGATGTCCGGGGCGTTCTCGGCCAGGGCGCGGAACTCCTGCTCGCGCTGGTGGATTTCCGCCGCCCTTTTCTGCAAGGCCTCGATAGCCTCGCGCAGCTTGTCCTCCATGAGCTTGCGCTCGGTGATGTCCAGGTGCGTGCCGATCATTCGCTGGGGCGACCCGGGGCCATCCTGCAACAACACCGCACGCGTGTAGATGGTCCGGTATGAGCCGTCGCGGTGCCGGAGCCGGAATTCCAGCTCGTAATCGGGATATGGCCGCCTCAGGTAGCCATTGACGTGGTCCAGCACGGACTGGCGCTCGTCGGGGTGCAGACGGCTCTCGAATTCCTCAAAGCGGTTGGGGACCTCGTCGTCGGCGTAACCCAACTGCTTCTTCCACAGCGGGGAGAGGTAGGTGTCCCCGGTGCTGATGTTCCAGTCGAAATAGCCGAGGTTGGCCGTCTCGGTGGCCAGGCGCAGGCGCTCCTCGTTGAGGCGCAGACGTTTCTCGGCCAACTCGCGTTCGCGCTCCGCCGAAATCAGGGCCTGGAGCATGTCGGTCGTCACGAGGCCGCCGCGCTGGGCCTCCTGCCTCGCGGCCAGGATGGCGAACAGGAAGTAGGCCGCGCCAAGGAACTGGGCGCAGCGGGACGTCCAGTTCAGGGCGCTCCCCAGGGATGTCTGGAAGAATATTCCGAATATGCCGATCACGAACAGCAGAATGCCCAGGCCGAACCAGTAGGGAAAGGCGAACCCGGTCCTCACATGGCTGAGCATGGACATCGAGCCCGTGAAGGCCAGGAGGATGATCGTGCACAGGAGGATGACCCCGCGCAGATGGGTAGGCCCCTCCCCCTGGATGAAGAAAGGCGGGAACGCTCCCTGCTGGGCGGCGTGCTCGATGAGCAGAGTAAGGAGGACCAGCCCCGGGTAGGCGCAGGCCAGGCTGGCTATCCGCCATCGCCGCGTTTCCACAGTGAGGACGTTCTTCTTGATCGTGAGGATGACGCTCAAGGCGCAGGCCAGCGATGTCAGGAATATGGTGATGTTGTGGATCGTTACGCTGATGTTCGGATCGTCATAGAAGGAGTGCAGGAAATCCCATGAGATGAGCGTGCAGCCGACGCCGTAGACAAGGAACCCTCCGCCGAAGATCAGGAAGACGGGCATACCCGTGCGGAGATAAGTGCGTGATGCGACAACGGCGGTCGCAATCGGTATCAGGCTCTGAAATATGAATGTGAGGGTGCTGCTCAAAAGGGGGAATGAATAAACCCGTGGGGGTCTTGCGATGGAAAGGACCATCGTGGCGCATGCCATGAGAATGACGGGCCATAAGGCGAAATGCTTTATATGCCGGTTACCTGCAGGGGGATGGTGCATGCATGGGTTCCTGGGCGCAATGTGGTGGCTGGTCAGTCGGGATGACTGTAACATTTCCCGGAGCATTTGGGAATGATTGCCGGGCAATTCGGCCGCGGAGCCCCCTGGAGGCCGGCGATGGTACCGGACGCCCGGGAGGCCCGCCTGCCGCGCGCGGGGGGGCGGTCGAATGCAGCGGGCCAAAGCTCAGGCCTGACCGCCTGCCGCGCGGGGGGATCAGCTTTTCTTCACCGGGTCGATGCGCCAGCGCTCGAAGTCTTTGTCGTGCACGAGGCCCGTGTGGTGGGAGCCGAAAACGGCCATGAGGGAGCGCACCAGCCCGTGCATCCCGAAGAGGGTCGGCTTGCGGGGGTCCGTGCGGACGAAGCTCTCGACGATCTGGCCCAGCTTGCCGGGGGCATCCACCTCAAGCCCCCGCCAGTGGCGGAAGGAGGCCAGGGCCAGGCCGGTATCCAGCACGAACTCCAGGCTGGGCAGGGCGCCGCCCTGGCGCAGGATGGAGGCCGATTGCTTGAAGCGTGCGTCGATGTCCTCCCCCTGGGCTTTGGGGGCGATCTCCATGAGCACGGCCTGGACGTACCAATCCAGGGCGGCGTCGAAGAGCGGGCGGTAGGCGTTTCGCAGGTTTGGGTCCGTGCCGGGGGCGAAGCTGGGGTGCGAGAACTGGGGGTGGACCTGCTCGGCCAGCAGGGCGTGGGCCATCTCGTGCAGGTAGCGCCCGAAGCCCGGCGTCTGGCCGGAGGACTCGCGCGGCCAGCACACCACGTGCTTTCGCCGCACCGGGTCCGAGATGACCTCGAAGAGCTCCCGCATGAACTCCTCTTCGATGGGCCAGGTGAAGCGGGAGGTCAGCTCCGCGATGATTTTGTTGCGTTCTTCGGCGGACGCGTCGTTCTTGGCCATGCCGTGTGCTCCTTGGGGATTTGGCTCCGCGCCGGGCTAGAGCAGATGGCGGGCGCTGATGCCGTGGGGCCTCGGGTCGACGATGCCCACGATGTTCACGGGCGTTGCGGGGGCGGGGCCGTCCTTGCCGGAGAGGTCCATGCTCACGGGGTGGATGGGGGTCATGTCCTGGTCGAAGACCACGGTGATCTTGGGGCGCAGGGGCGTATCCGGGTTGGACTGGCAGACCACGGCGTGCTCGCCGGTGCTCAGGCGCACCAGGCTGCCCGCGGGGTAGATGCCCAGGCACTTGATGAAGCGGTCCAGCAGGGCCTGGCCGAAATCCTTCTCGCGCGTGGAGTACATGACGGAGAGCGCCCTGTCCGGCAGGAGCCGCTCCCGGTAGGGGCGGGCCTGGGTCAGGGCGTCGAACACGTCGGTGATGGCCAGCAGCCTGCCGTGGAAGCACTGCTCCGCCCCTTTGAGCCCCTGGGGGTAGCCGGAGCCGTCGTGACGCTCGTGGTGCTCCGCGATGCCGCGCAGCACATGCTCGGGCAGGGTCATGCAGCCGGAGATGACGGAGCAGCTCTCCATGGGGTGGCGCTTGAGCCTGGCGTACTCCTCGTCGGTGAGCTTGGCCGGCTTGTCCAGCAGGTCGCTCGGGGTCAGGGCCTTGCCCACGTCGTGCAGCAGTCCGGCCACGGTCAGGTCGGTCACCTGGTTGCGCGAGAGGCCCAGGGAGTCGCCGAAGGCGGCGGCCGCCACGGCCACGCCCACCCCGTGGCGCACGGAGTAGCTGCCCGCGTCGTGGTGCTTGGTCAGGCAGATGAGGGCGTCGCGGTTGCGGGTGACGGATGCCGCGATATCACGGGCGGATTCGAGGCACGGCCCGGGGTCGATGGGTGCGCCCGCGGCCACGGCCTCCATGGCCCGGCCCAGGGCGGCCAGCGCCTTGCCCTGCACGGCCATGGCCACCTGCAACTCCTCCGCAAGGACAGTGTTCTTGTTGCAGCGGAAGCTTCCGGCGCCTTCGCGCAGTGCCTCGTTGACAGCCTTCTCGATGGCTGTCCTGTCGTAGATGCGGGCCGACGCCTCGTTGTGCAGGTTCTTGTCGGTCTCTATGAAAGCCTCGGCAAAGCCTCCGGCGCGCACCTCCCGAATATGTTCTTCGGACGTGATCGGGCCTTCCTCAGCGTAAAGATAGGGATGGTCGAGCCAGGAGAGCCCTGTATCGACGACATACATGCCGACCTGGAGGTCGAAGATGCGCACCTTTTTAAGCATCGCGGCACAGTCTTGATATTACGAATGTAGCGTACACTAGGCATGAGCGCAGTCATACGTCAAGGGTCGCGCAGGGTTGGCCATCCCGCGAGGACGGACCCGCAACCCGGAGAGCGTCGCAATGATGCGTTGGGGGGCTCGAGGTGTCGGCCATCCCGCACGGGGCGGCGCGGGGCGGAGGGAACTATTCCCAGGAGATGGTCAGCTCGCGCTTGCCCCACCGCAGGGCGCCGGCGTGGTTGCTGCCGAAGTAGATGTCGATGGTCTTGGTGTGCCTGGGATTCATCAGGTCCATGACCACGAACTCGCCCAGGCCCTTCAGACGGATCTTCTGGTCGAGGCGCAGGCCGTGGCTTTCAAGCAGGTCGGGCGAGACGGCGATGGCGTTGACGTCGTCGGTGAGCAGCGTGCCGTTGGCGGCCCGGGGCTTGGCCCGGGAGGAACCGGCCACGCTCTTGGCCGAATAGGCCATGGCAGTGACGTCGAGGGTGTTGGTTTTCTGGGGAAGGGCGAAAAGCCTGTTGGGGGAGCAAGACAGGGTGGCAGGGTCTTGCTCCACCAGGCAGGCTGTCTTCTTGGCACATCCCGGAAGGAGGAGGAGGCCAAGAATCAGGGCTTTTGCGGCCCACGCAAACGACAAGGAGGATGGCTTCAAACAGGTGGCGGAGGAGGAAACACCGCAACCTTCATCATTTGTCATGGTCAAGCGTCTAACAGGCCCCAGGAAATGGAGCAAGGCGCGCAACGGTTTATGAACATCTTTTCATCCACGGGCGCTCAGGGCGCGCTCAGGCCAGGCCGAATCTGCCCGGCACGGTGGCCCCGCACGCATTGCAGCGGCCGTTCTCCAGCGCGACCATCGCCACGGAGAAGCCACGGCGCTCCAGCAGCGTCTTGCCGCAGGAGTGGCAGACCGTGTTGTTGTGGGAGCCCGCGGGCATGTTGCCGATGTAGACGTACTCCAGCCCAGCCTGCCTGCCCACGTCCCAGGCGTTCTCCATGGTGGAGGGCGGAGTGGGCGGGGTGCTCGGCATCATGAAATCCGGGTGGAACCGGGAGATGTGCCAGGGGGTATGCGGGCCCAGCTCTTCGGCGATGAAGCGGGCCAGGTTTCCGAGCTCCTCGGGGGTGTCGTTGAGCCCCGGGATGATCAGGGTGGTGACTTCGAGCCACCAGCCCAGCTTGCGCATCCGCACGAGGTTCTTCTTCACGGGCTCCAGCTTGCCTCCGCAGACGGTGTCGTAGAAGGCCGGGGTGAAAGCCTTGAGGTCGATGTTGGCGGCGTCCACCAGGGGCCCCAGTTCGTCCAGGCAGGCCGGGCTCATGAACCCGTTGGAGACCAGGATGTTCGCCAAGCCGAGCTTCTTGGCCTCCACGGCGGTGTCGCGCGCGAACTCGAAAAATATGGTGGGCTCGGAATACGTGTACGAGACGGACTTGCACCCCGAATCGAGCGCGGTCTCCGCAAGGGCCATGGGCTCGGCCGGCTGGCCCTTGATGGCCGAGCCGTGGCGCGGCGGCTGCGAGAGCGTGTGGTTCTGGCAGAAGCTGCAGCGCAGGTTGCAGCCCGGGGTGCCGAAGGAGAGCGTGGTTGTGCCGGGGAGGAAGTGGTAGAGGGGCTTTTTTTCCACCGGGTCGATGTTCAGAGCGGCCACCAGGCCGTAGACCAGCGTCAACAGTTCCCCGTCCTTGTTCGTGCGCACCCCGCAGAGGCCCCGCTCGCCTGGAGCGATGATGCAGAAGTGGCAGCACAGGTTGCAGTGCACGCGGCCGTCGTCCATGGGCTTCCAGAGCGAGGCGGGGTGTGTGGCGTTCATTGTGGCCGTCCTCTTGGCGCCGGGTTGGGGTTGGGGCGGGGCTGCTGCTGCCCCGGCGGCAGGTAGCCGTAGGGCTGCGTGTTCACCTGGGGATAGACATAGATCGGCCCCACCTGGGGGGCCTGGTCCTGGGCGGGGGCATTGCGCGGGATGCTCATCACGCTGTCGCCCTGTTCGTCCTGGCCGATGCGCAGCTGGTCCGAGGTGGAGAAAGTCGAGGGCGGGCGGTCCCCGGCGTCGTCCCCCTGCGCGAAGGCGGGCGGGAGGCCGTGGAGGGCCGGCAGGACGGCGAGCGCCAGCCAGAGGGTGATGGTTCGGGCCGCGAGCCCGGGGGATGGGGTTGTCATCGGCAACATGCAACGCCTCCTTGAATTTCAGGGGCGGAAGGCTTAGGGTAGGCCAATCACGAGCAAAGGAGCTTTCCAGACATGAGCGACCGCGCCGAGGCCTACCGCCGCGCCGGGGTTGATATCGTCGCCGCCTCGAATCTGGTGGACCGCATCAAACCCCTGGCCCAAGCTACGTTCAACAAGGGTGTCATCACCGATATAGGCGGTTTCGGCGGCCTTTTCAAACTCGATCTTCAGAACATGGAGGAGCCGGTCCTCGTTTCCTCCACCGACGGCGTGGGCACCAAGCTGCTGCTCTCCTTCGAGTTCGAGGGCCACTCCACCGTGGGTATCGACCTTGTGGCCATGAGCGTCAACGACATCCTGGTGCAAGGCGCCAAGCCCCTTTTCTTCCTCGACTATTTCGCCACCGGCAAGCTCGACGTGGCTGTTGCCGAGCGCGTGATCAAGGGCGTTGCCCACGGCTGCTCCGAGGCGGGATGCGCCCTGCTGGGCGGCGAGACCGCCGAGATGCCCGATTTCTACCCCCCCGGCCACTACGACCTGGCGGGTTTCTGCGTGGGCATAGTGGACAACGCCAAGATCGTGGACGGCTCCTCCATCGGCATCGGGGATTCGGTCATCGGCATCACCTCCTCCGGGCCGCACTCCAACGGCTACTCGCTGATCCGCAAGGTGCTGGCCGAGAGCGGCCTCACGGGCGCGGACCTGCTGCCCGGCGCTTCACAGACCGTGGCCGAGGCCCTGCTGGCCCCCACGCGCATCTATGTGAAGTCCGTGCTGAACATCCTGCGGGATTTCCCGGTCAAGGGCATGTGCCACATCACGGGCGGCGGCTTCTACGAGAACATCCCCCGCATCCTGCCGCGCGGCGTGGCCGCACACCTGAACATGGCCGGCTGGCACGTGGCCCCCGTGTTCAAGTGGCTCAAGGAGGCCGGCGGCCTGAGCTGGGGCGAGATGCTCCAGACCTTCAACTGCGGCGTCGGCTACGTCATGGTCGTGGACAAGGCCCTGGAGGAAGACGTGCTCAACCGGCTCAAGGCCCTGCACGAGCAGGCCTGGAAGATCGGCGAGATCGTCAAGCTGGCTGGGCCTGACTCCGAGCGCGTGGTGGTCGAGGTGCCTGCGGAAGGCGGCGCGTGCTGAACGCCTGACCTCGCATGAATTGAAAAGCCCCCGGTTCCCTGAGAGCCGGGGGCTTTTTGATATGATGGAGCGGCCCCGCGCCGCTTGTGCAATTCAGTGGGAGAGTGAACCCGATGGACTGGGCCGTCTATCTGCTGCGCTGCTCGGACGGGACGCTCTACTGCGGCGTCACCCGCGACGTGGAGCGCAGGCTGGCCGAGCACAACGGGCTGCGCGCGGGCGGGGCGAAGTACACCATGTCCCGCAGGCCCGTGGAGCTGGTTGCCGCCGTTCCCGCGTCGGACAGGGCCGAGGCCCTGCGCCTGGAGCTGCGCGTCAAGCGCATGCGGCGGGCCGACAAGCTCGCCTTCTTCACACGGGGCGTCCCGGCGGCGGAGACGTCCGGGTGATGCCCGCCCTGACCCTTATCCGGCGGCGGGCTCCGACCCCGGCATTTTCCCATCCACAAGGTACGGGTTGAAATACCCGAACTTGAGCCACGGGCAGCGCTTGCGCAGCCGCTTCATGAAGTGCGCCAGCCCCATGCTCGCCCCGTAGCCCACCCCGCTGTCCGTAACCACGCCCTTGTATACGTCCGGGTCCAGGTTCAGGTTGCGCAGCTGCACGAAGTCGGCGCGGCTGCCCTCGATGAGCGCGCCCAGGGCCTCCAGTTCATCCTCGGTGTCGCTGACCCCGGGGTGGTACAGAAAGTTCAGGCTCACCCACAACCCGGCCTGCTTGGCGCGGGCCACGGTCTCGGCCACCTGCTCGAAGGCGTAGCCCTGGGGCCGGGTGTAGGCCTCGTAGAGGGGCTTGCGCGCGCTGACCATGCTCACGCGCATGGAATCGAACCCGGCGGCCTTGAGCTCCTCCACCACCTCGGGGCGGCTGCCGTTGGTGTTCACGTTCACCGTGCCCTTGCCGCCCCCGGCCCGGTACAGGCGCGTGGCTTCCGCCAGCAGGGGAGCCTCGGTCAGGGGCTCACCCTCGCAACCCTGGCCGAAGCTCAGGATGGGGCGCGGCTCGCGCTCGGAGTGCACGGCCATCACCTCGGCCACCTCCTGCGGGGTGGGGCGGAAGGTGATGCGGTTCTGGGTGGAGGGGAAGCCGCTGCTCTCGTCCTGCAGGCTCAGGCAGCCCACGCAGCGGGCGTTGCAGGCCTGGGAGGTGGGCAGCGGGGCCTCGAAGCGGCCCAGGGCCAGGTTGCGCGCCGCGGGGCAGCAGTAGTTCAGGGCGCAGTTGGAGAGGTGGCCCAGCAGGCGGTTCTTGGGGAAGCGGGACATGAGCATCCGCGCGCCTTTGGTGATCCTGTCCTTCTTCACGGAGCTGAACACCTGGCGCTGGTCCTGGTCCACGCGCTTGGCGCAGACGTAGAAGCGCCCGGCCGCGAAGCCCACGGCGGCGTAGGCGAAGAGCGGCAGCACCGGCGCGCCTGGGCGCGCCTTGTAGGCCGTGACGCCCGAGACCGTGTGCCCCGGGGAGACGAAGGCGGCCACGGCCAGCTCCTCCATCTCCTCCACCTCGCCGGATTCGGGGTCGAAGCCCAGGGCTGAGCGCCCGGGCAGCAGGAACAGCTCGCTCTCGGGGGGCAGGGGGGTCAGCTCGTCGGGGCGGGGCAGGCCAAGCTGGTCGCCGCGCCGCACGAGCATGTCCAGCTCGGGGTGGTCATAAATGTTGCCGGCCTTGTCCGCGAAGACGAGCTTGGGGGTGGGTTTGTCGGATGCCATGGGCCCTCCTGTCCGGAAGGTTGTAGCGTGATGCGGGGAGGAAGAGAAGCGCGGGCGCTGTGGAAACAGCAGCACAAAAAGGGCTGCTCCAGGAGGAGCAGCCCTTGGTGATCCGATGGACCCCAGCGATTAACGCTTGGAGTACTGGAACCTGGCGCGGGCGCCGCGCTGGCCGTACTTCTTACGCTCCTTGGAGCGGGCGTCGCGGGTGAGCAGGCCGGCCTTTTTCAGCACGGGGCGCAACTCGGCGTCGACCTGCAGCAGGGCGCGGGAGATGCCGTGGCGCAGAGCCTCGGCCTGGCCGGACATGCCGCCGCCGTCCAGGGTGGCGTTCACGTCGAACTTGCCCAGGGTCTTGGTCAGGGCGAAGGGCTGACGGATGATGCCCTGCAGCACGCTGCGGGGGAAGTACTCATCGATGGCGCGGCCGTTGACTGTGATCTGGCCGTTGCCGGGGACGAGGCGGGTGCGGGCGACGGCGGTTTTCCGGCGGCCGGTTCCGTAGAAGAAGTCGGTGCTCATGTTCTGCTCCGTGAATTAGGCCAGGGGCTTGGGCTGCTGGGCGGTGTGGGGATGCTCGCTGCCGGCGTAGACCTTCAGCTTCTTGAGCATGGCGCGGCCCAGACGGTTCTTGGGAAGCATGCCCTTGACGGCCTTGATCAGCACCTGGTCGGGCTTGGTGGCCATCATGTCCTTCAGGACAGTCTCTTTCAGGCCCCCGATCCAGCCGCTGTGGCGGTAGTACATCTTCTGGTCGAGCTTGCGGCCGGTCACCTGCACCTTTTCACAGTTGACCACGACAACGAAGTCACCCGCGTCCATGTGGGGGGCGAATTCGGGTTTGTGCTTGCCGCGCAGACGGCCCGCGATCATGCTGGCCAAACGGCCAAGCACCTGTTCGGAGGCGTCCACGATCACCCAATCACGGGTGATTTCTTTGCTGCTCGGGCTATATGTCTTCATGACGAAATGTCCTCCATGCGACTGGGAAGACGAGTCCTTTACGGAGTTGCGTCGTCCGTGTCAACACCCAATACGGCTTTTATTCGATTTTCCCGCCTTGAGCTTTCCGCGGGGGAAGGATACCTACATCCTATGTCAAACGTGCGCAAGTCCCTCCTGCAGCTTATCTTCACCGGCTCCTCCATGCAGCGCTGGAACGACAAGCTCCGGCCGACCGAGCTCATGGAGGTGGACAAGCAGGCCCACAAGATGATGGTGGCCTGGGTGCTCTTTCTGCTCAACACGCGCGGCATGCCCGCCGAGGAGCGCGTGGAGCTTGGCGCGCGCATAGTGGAGGGCGGCATCTTCGACTACCTCTACCGCCTGATCATCACCGACATCAAGCCGCCCATTTTCTACCGCATCAAGGCCAACCCCGCCCACTACCGCCAGCTTACCGACTGGGTCTTCTCCGAACTGGAGCCCCGCGTGCGCAGTTTGGGCGAGCCCTTCTGGGACCGGCTCCAGGCGTATCTGCGCTCCACCGAGGAGGACTCGCTGGACAGGCGCATCCTCAGCGCCGCCCACCTTTACGCCAGCGGCTGGGAGTACAACCTCATCAAGTCCATGAACCGGCAGGACACCGAACTCATGGACATCGAGGAATCCTTCCGCAACGGCCTGAAGAAGAACGCCGACCTGGCGGGCGTCTCCGACCTGCTGGAGGGGCTCTTCGGCCAGGGCCGCACCCCGGTGGGGCACTTCGCGCAGGTCTGCGGGCAGCTGCGCTTCCAGAAGCGCTGGTCCCAGACGCCGCGCATCCCCGAGACCTCGGTGCTCGGGCACATGTTCATCGTGGCCTGCTACGCCTACTTCTTCTCGCTCTCCATCGGGGCCTGCCCGGCCAGGGCCCAGAACAACTTCTTCGGCGGCCTCTTCCACGACCTGCCCGAGCTGCTCACGCGCGACATCATCTCCCCGGTGAAGCAGTCCGTTGAGACCATCGGCGACCTCATCAAGGAATACGAGGAGCTGGAGCTGGAGCGCGTGATCCTGGAGCCGCTGCGCCGGGGCGGCTTCCCCGACCTAGTGGACAGGCTCTCCTTCTTCCTGGGGCTCTCGGTGGGTTCGGAGTTCCAGGCCTGCGCCACCCTGGACGGCGAAGTGCAGCGGGTGAGCGCGAACGAACTGCAGGCCTTCTACAACGCCGACCAGTACGACCCCAAGGACGGCGATCTGCTCAAGGTCTGCGACTCCCTGGCCGCCTTCCTGGAAGCCTACACCGCCCTGCGCAACGGCATCGCCTCGGACCAGCTGCAGCAGGGCCTGTGGCGCATCCGCAGCAAGTACTCCTCCTGGGTGCTGTTCGGGCAGGTGCACGTGGGCGCGCTGCTGGCCGACTTCGACTAGCTCCCTGGGCTCCTCACTCTTTGACCACGATCACCCCGGACATCTCGTCGTGCCCCTCGCCGCAGAACACGTCGCAGACGAAGGGGAAGCTCCCGGCCTTGTCCGGCGTCAGGGGCACGCGCGTCACCTTGCCCGGCTCCACATCCACACGGATGCCCAGGGCGGGGCACTTGAACCCGTGGAGCCTGTCCGCGCTGGTCAGCTCCAGCACCACTGGCCTGCCCTTGGTCAACACGATCTCGGCGGGGGCGAAGTCGAACCTCTTGGCGGTGATCCGCACCACCTCCTCCGTCCCCTGGGCCCAGGCGGGGCTGGCGGGCAGCGCGGCCCAGAACGCCAGCAGCAGCGCCGCCGCACAACGCAGCAGGGATGGCCGCCGCACGGCTACATGCCCGCCATGGGCTTTTCGGTGAACGTCGGGACGGGCTTGGTCACGCCGGCCTGCACGGTCCTCGCGCCCATGCCCTTGTAGGGCGCGGAGGCGTCCCAGGGCACGGGGGCCTTCTTGGGCACCGAGCCGGGGGCGGGCAGCAGGTAGGCCGTGCTCATGCCCGCGTGCTGGCCGATGTGCCCGGTCTGCTGGTGGTGCTCCTGGTGGATGTGCCCGTACAGCACGGTCACGTGGGGGTGGGATTCCAACAGGGCAAGCACCTTGGCTGAGTCCTTGGTGGCCCAGTCCCATTCGGGGAGGAGGTCGAAGAGCGGCCTGTGGGTCAGCACCACCAGCGGGTCGGTCTTGGGGATGCGGGCGAGCTCCGCCGCGATCCAGGCCAGTTGCGCCTCGCCCACGCTGCCAGCCGGGTCCGAGACGTTGTCGACGGCCAGGAAGTGCACGCCCTTGTGCTGGAACATGTAGTGGGTCTTGCCCAGGATCTCCTTGTAGGCCTCGCCCCAATCCAGCGCGGCGTCGTGCTCGCCCGGCAGGAAGTACACCGACTTGACTTTGAGGCCGCCGGCGATGCGCTTGAACTCGGTCAAGCGGCGCCTGCGCTCCAGCGGGTCGTCCGTGGTGTGGGTCAGGTCCCCGGTGAAGACCACGAAGTCCGGCGGGGGGGTCATGGCGTTCACCCAGTCCACGCCCTTCCGCAGGCTCACCGAGGCGTCGGGGTTGACGGAGGGGTTGGCGTAGCCCACGTGGGTGTCCGCGAACTGCACGAAGCTGAAGCCCTGATCCGCGCCTGCGGCAGCGAGGACGCCGCTCCCGGGGTAGGTGAGCAGCAGCGCGCCGCCCACTCCGGCGGTTTTGATGAAGCCGCGTCTGTTCATGGTCATCTCCGCTCCTCCGTGCTGTCGGGTGTTGTTTTCGGGCCGCCCTGATCCCCCCAGGCAATGTCCCCGGGGGAGGGGCAGAACGCAGCAAGCCGGGCCGCGCACCGCAAGATTGCTGCTCCGCCGGTTCCTAATGGAGCTTTGGTCTATTCTGTAGTGAACTCGAATCGAATAATCAACTCAGTCTGTCGGGAATTTGGAGGCTGCGGGCGGGCCGGGTCGTGATGCCCGTTCTCTAGGCCATGAGGGCGGGGCGCCTGCGGCCCCGGCTGATTCGCCGTGCGGTTTTGAGCGATTCCCCCATAATGCGGCATGTTGGGTGCGGAACGGGTTGGCACGCAACGGGAACGCTACGGCACGCTGTGCTGTTGACAATTCGACTTGGGCGAAGATAAAGTTTTATGATGAATAATAGGTCCTGATGCGTCGGCGTGCCCGGTAACCCCAACAAGCCGGAGGTGCGAAGTGAAAAAATTGGTATCATGCCTGGCGGTCATCTTCCTGATGTCCTTGGCAACGGTCGTTTTCGCGGCGGCGCCGGAAAGCCAGAAGCCTGCGCTGAAGGTCGGCGATACGGTTTACGTGTGCGGATGCGGCTCGTCGTGTCCTTGCAAATCGATGTCCATGAAACCGGCGAAATGCACGTGCAACAAGGAGATGGTGCCGTCGAAGGTGCTCAGGATCGAAGGAGACAATGCCATTTTCAAGGTCAAGGGCGAGGAGGAGACGTTCCCCATGACCGGAAAGTATGTCTGTGGCTGCGGGGCGGGTTGCGACTGCAACTACGTCAGCCAGAGTCCCGGAAAGTGCGCCTGCGGCAAGGAACTGGTTCCCGCGAAATAGACGAGGTTTCGATCCGGCGGGGGGCCTGGCCCCCCGCCGTCATGTCAGGACCCGCCGACGAAGTTCCCCCCAGGGTGAAATGGAGGCAACACATGGCCTTTTCCGACACCAGCCCGGGCGACCTGCTGCAGGCCTCGGGGTGCTACTGGCAGACCTGCGCCCTGCACGCCGGGGCCATGCTCGACGTGTTCAGCCCACTGGCGGAAGGCCCTCTGGCCGCCGCCCCCCTCGCCGCCCGCCTGGGTTGCGACGCCCGGGCCCTGGGCATGCTCCTGGACGCGCTGTGCGCCATGGGGCTGCTGGACAAGGACGCAGAGGCCTACTCTCTGCAAGGCGCGGCGGCGCGGTACCTGGTGAAGTCCTCTCCGGACTACATCGGCTTCATCATCCGCCACCACCACCGTCTGATGGCCTCCTGGGCCAGGCTGCCCGAGGCGGTCCGCACGGGCATGCCCATCCGCCGCTCAGACTCCGCAAAGGAGGAAGGGCGCGAGGACTTCCTGATGGGCATGTACAACCTGGCCTCGGCAATCGCCCCGGGCCTGGCCAAAAGCCTGGACCTGGGCGGCGCGGCCACGCTGCTGGACCTTGGCGGCGGCCCCGGCACCTACGCGGCGCACTTCTGCCTGGCCAACCCGGGGCTCAGGGCCACCGTGTACGACCTGCCCACCTCGGAGGCCTTCGCGCGGGAGGTGGCCGCCCGCCACGGCGTTGGGGACCGGGTGGGTTTCGTCGCGGGGGATTATCTGGAAGATGAGATTCCCGGCGGATTCGACGTGGCCTGGCTCTCGCAGATCCTGCACGCCCAGACCCCGGAGGAGTGCGGGACGATCATCGCCAAGGCGGCGCGGGCGCTCAGGCCCGGCGGGCTGCTGTTCATCCACGAGTTCCTGCTGGACGACGCCATGGACGGCCCCCTGTTTCCGGCGCTGTTCTCGCTGAACATGCTGCTGGGCACGCAGGGCGGGCAGTCCTACAGCGAGGGGCAGCTGCGGGCCATGCTGGCGGCGGCGGGCTTCACGGACGTGACCCGGCTCGACTTCAGGGGGCCCAACGACTCGGGCGTCCTGCGGGCCGTGGCCGGGTAGGGCGCCTGACGGCTCAGGCCCCAGTTCTTGACAGGATGACCTCGATCTCGGCCAGGGCGTTGACCACCTGCGCCATGGAGGCGATCATGGCGTCCTGGGTGAGCTTCAGGCGATCGAAGCACTCCTGGCAGACGGTGGAGCGCATGCCTTCGAGCCCCTGGCCGATGCCGGCCATGGTGGCCATGACGTGGCCAACGTGGATCAGGTCCAGGGCATCGTCGCGCTCCTCGGCCGGGGCCGCGGCGGGGTCCAGGTACCAGCGCACGCAGTTGACTATGGGTGCGGGCAATTCCCAGCGCCTGAGCATCATGGCCCCAAGCTCGGCGTGGTCGATGCCCAGGAGCCTGCGTTCGGCCTCCTCGAAGGGGATGTTCTCGTTGTAGGAGAGGGCCAGCAGCTGGTCCGCGTCCACCTCGAGGAACTTGCCCAGCACGATCTTGCCGATGGTGCACAGCAGCCCGGCTGTGAAGGTATAGTCCGGCGCGCGCAGGCCCAGCTCCCGCGCGAGGACCTCGGCGCCCGTGCCCACGGCGATGCTGTGGCGCAGCAGCTCGCCCTCGTTCAGCTTGTAGCCCGCCACCGCGGGCTGGGTGCGGGGGGCCACGCCCGAGGCGATCACCAGCTGGACCACCCGGCGGGTGCCCAGGCGGAAGAGGGCGTCGCGCACGGTGGTAATGCCGCCCGCGCCGCCGAAGAAGCTGGAGTTCGCCATGCGCAGCACGTTCACCGTGAGCCCCGGGTCGTATTCGATGGCCGTGGCCAGTTCGCCAAGGTCCGCGTCGGGTTTGGAGAGGTAGGCCATGATCCGCATGACTGGCGCGGGCATCTGGGGCAACTGCTCCATGCGGGAGATGATCTGGTCACGCAACGTCATATTTCCCACTCCTGTCCCTGAGATGTGATGGTCACTTTGCCTGTTTCCACATCCAGCATGAGCGTTCGGGGGATGGTGCCCCCGACGTCCTGGGCCGCCAGGACAACGCCGTTCCTAGTGAAGAGCGATTCGAGCATGGCCATGTTCTGGGCGCCGGTGTCGAACTGGTTCTGTATGAGATTCATCCGCCCGCAGCCAGCGGCCTTGAAAACAAGGCCCTCCTTGGCGCAGCCCATGGAGGCCAGCTTGCGGATCATCAGCGGCACCCCCACGTTGACGTACATGTAGGGGTTCTCCACGTTGGGGCCAACGGCGCGGGGAAGCAGGCAATGGATGAGCCCCCCCACCCGCGCGGCGGGGTCGTAGGCCGCCAGGCCCAGGCAGGAGCCCAGCGAGTGGGTGACAAGCATGTCCCGCGGCCTGCGCGAGATCTTCATGTCGGAGATTGATACGACTAAGCGGTTTTTCACGGGGGGGTGGTCCTGGGGCTTTTCAAGGAGCCGCCAACCAATTAAGATTACAAAAAGCAACGCCGTTGGTAAAGCGCGGCAAACCCCACGAGGACCATCCATGCTGTTACGCGAACGCGCCTGGGACGTCATGCGCACCGATTTCATCACCATCCGCGAGAGCGACAGCCTGCGCGAGGGTGCGCTCAGGCTGCGCAAGGCCATGAAGGATCACCCTGAAAGGGCCTGCGCCGTGGTGCTCTCCGAAGACGGGGAGTTCAAGGGCGCTGTGACGGCCTGGTGGCTGCTGCTCTACACCGAGCAGTGCGCCCTGGACGACTCCCTGAAGCTGACCCAGGGGCAGGACTTCGAGTCCAAGTTCCGTACGGTCTGCCGCAAGTGCTTCTCCCGCAGGGCCGGAGAGGTGGTGGAGCGCGACCTGCCCGTGGTCAAGCCGCAGGACCCCCTGGCCGTGGTGCTGGAGTCCATGCTCTCCACCCGCAGGCGCTGGGCCGTGGTGCTTGAGGGCGGCAAGGTGCTGGGCGTGATCGCCGCCGAGGACGTGTTCATGCAGCTCGACTGGGAAGACTCCCAGGAAGGCTGATCCGAAACTGATTTCAGGGCGGCTCCCCAGGCTTGGGGTGGCTGAAAAGCCCGGGCCGGGGATGTGCGCGCACATCCCCGGCCCGGGCTTTTGATTGATATGCACGCTCGGCGGCCGGCTACATCTGCTTCGTGTTGATCAGGTAGGTGGCCAGCTGCTTGGTGAAGCGCGGGTCGTATTTCGGGTCCCCGCCCAGGGCGGCCGCGGCGGCCTTGGGGGGCATGGCCTTGGCGTAGGGCCTCTCGGTGATCATGGCGCAATAGGAATCCACCACGGCGGTCAGCAGGCCCGGGATGGACAGGTCGCCGCCCGAGAGCTTCTGGGGGTAGCCGGTCCCGCCCAGGCGTTCGTGGTGTTGCAGCACGCACTGCTCCACCTCGGGGAAGCGCAGGTCGAGCTTGGCCAGCATCTCCATGCCCAGCAGCGGGTGCTTGAGGAGCTTCTGGCGCTCCTCGGACGTGATGGTCTGGGTTTTCTCGCGCAGGAAGGCTGGAATCTTGCTCATGCCCGCGTCGTGCAGGAACAGGCCGAGGGCCAGCCGGTCCAGGGCCTGGCGGCCTTTGGGGTCCTGCTTGATGTCGGGCGCGGTCTGCAGGAAGAGCTGCAGGCCCACGAAACCGCAGTTGACCGAGTGGTTGGCCAGGGTGTGCTTGGCGTGCACCCGGCGCGAGATGGCCTTGCCCCGGTTCACATCCTGCCAGAGGTATTCGGTGAGCACCAGCACGTCGGCCACGAGCTTGTCGGCCACGGCCTTCACGGGTTGCTCGATGAATTCCTCCATGCGCCGGGTGAGGGCGGCCTGGAAGATGTCGGCGGTTTCGCTTTCGGTGAGGTGCCGGTCCATGAGCACCAGGTCCAACTGGTAGGAGATGTGCTTGACGTAGACCGCGTGGTCCGCCCGGGAGACGAAGATGAGGCCCAGCTGGACCAGGTTCTCCAGCTCCTCCCCCTTCTCCTTGCTCAGGCGCTCCCCTACCTTATAGAAAGGTACCAGCCGGACGACGTCCTCCTTGAGCCTGAAGATGTTCAGGGGAGGGCGGAACTTGTTGAAGCTGAGCAGAATGTCCGGGCTGATCTGGTAGTATTCCTCTTCCAGATCCTCCATCTCTTTGTTCAGGCGCTTCTCGCTCATGTGGATAGGGTGGGTTGTGGGTCGCCGCGCATAATCCCTCGGCTTGCCGGTACACCTACCCTGCCCGGTTCGCTATTACAAGCATTACAACCGGTTTTGCGACGGTCGGGGCGCCTGGCGCGGCGTCCGCGGCGTGTCGCGGACAGCCCCTCAGGCCACCCTCTCTCCCCCCATCCGTTCGCGGCGCGGCCCGTCCGAAGCCCGGCAGTGAGTCCGGGTGGTAAAATCGCGCCGAAGTGGGAGATGCCCCCTCCGGGTGGGAATCGGCGCCTGCCCAGAGTGGGACCATCCGGGGACGTTTTTTGACCCTTTCCGAGGGGTCTTCAACGCCGATTCTTCAAATATCACGCGTTGTTGAGGTGTTGCGATAGTTAGCGGCGCGAAGCAACGCTTTGAGAATTTTCCTTTTAACTTGACATAAAGGGGGGATTGTTTGAGAGGCAAGTGGAAGAGAGTGGTAAAAAGTGGTGAGTTGTGTGAGGGCCTGAATGTTCAGAGGACACTCCGAACGAAATCTCGACCCCAAGGGGCGTCTGATGCTGCCTCCCGATTACCGGGAGGAGGTCTTCAGGCATTCCCCGGAGGGCAGGCTCATGCTCACCAACTTCGACGGCTGCGTGGTCGGCTACACCCTTCCGCAGTGGGCCTCCATCGAGGAGGGCTTCAAGCGCGTCAACGTGCTCAACACCACCCTGCGCAAAATCCAGCGCTTCATCATCGCCGGAGCGGTTGAGGTCGAGCTGGACAAGCAGGGCCGCATCCTCGTGCCGCCCTACTTACGCAGCTATGCCAAGCTCGACAAGGACTGCATCCTGGCGGGCATGGTGGACAAATTCGAGATCTGGGACAAAGCCACCTTCGAGTCCATGCGCAAGGAGACCGAAGACAACCTCGACGCCGACCTGACGACCCTCGCGGACGCCGGGTTCGAGCTGCATCTCTAGATACCGGGGGACATCGTGGAACACGACCCCCGGCACGCCCCCGTCCTCGTGCGGGAGGTGTGCGATCTCCTGAACCTCCGTCCCGGGATGCGCGTCCTGGACGCCACCCTGGGGCTGGGCGGCCATTCCCTGGCCATGCTGGCCAGGACGGGAGGCGACTTGGAGATTCTGGGGCTGGACCGCGACGAATCCGCCATCAACCGCGCCACCGAGAACCTGTCGGGCTACCCCGGCAAGGTCACGGCGCGGCAGATGCGCTTTTCGCAGTTCCCCCAGGCCCTGGAAGAGATCGGCTGGGACGGCGTGGACGCCGCCCTGGCCGACGTCGGCGTTTCGTCCCCCCAACTGGACGAGGCCGAACGCGGCTTCAGCTTCGTGGCCGACGGCCCGCTGGACATGCGCATGAGCGTGGCCGACGGCTCCGAGCCTGCCGCGAATATCGTGAACAAATGGAATTTCGAGCGCCTGCGCGACCTCATCCGCGAATACGGCGAGGAGCCCCAGGCCGGGCGCATCGCCCGGGCCATCGAGGCCGAGCGCGCCAGGAAGCCCATCGAGACCACCCTGGAGCTGGCCAAGCTGGTGGAGCGGGCCTACCCGCCCAAGTGGAGGGCCAACGCCCGCAACCATCCAGCCACGCGCACCTTTCAGGCGCTGCGCATGGCCGTGAACCATGAACTCGACGAATTGAAGGATTTTCTGGACAGGATCGTGGACTCCCTGCATCCCGGCGGCCGCGTGGCCGTCATCTCCTTCCACTCCCTGGAAGACCGCCTGGTGAAGCAGGCCTTCCGGCGCGAAGCCTCCAGCTGTCTGTGCCCGCCCCGTCAGCCGCTGTGCACCTGCGGCCACGCCCCACGTCTGCGCATCCTGACCAAGAAGCCCCTCATGGCCTCCCCCGAGGAGGCCGCCGCCAACCCAAGGGCCCGCAGCGCCAAGCTGCGCGTGGCGGAAAGGCTGCCCGCCCAGGAGGCCAAGTGAAGACCGGCGTCACCAAGGAATGGGCCATCACCATGGCCTTTTCGGTGCTCGTCTTCCTGGCGCTGGGCCTGGGCTTGACCTGGGTGAACATCGAGCGCGTGGACATGGCCTACGAGCTCAAGCGCCTCCAGACCGAGATCGTGGCCCAGGAGTCGCTCATCTCCAAGCTGGAGGTGGAGCGCAACACCATGCTCACCCCGGAGCGGCTGCGCGTGCTGGCCTCCCAGTACGGCCTGACCCAGGCCCGCCCCGGCCAGATCAGGCGCCTGGGCGCCGCCGGCGAGGAGCTGGCCTCCCCGGTGATCAAGGCCGCTCCCCCGGCCCCGGAGAAGGTCGCCAAGAAGAAGCCCGAGGACTGCCCGCCCTCCAAGGTGATGAAGAAGGCCCCCCGCAGCAAGGTGGCCGGCCCCGCAGGCCCCGAGCAGGACGCCAAGAGGAAGAAGAGTACGTGAGCCGCGCACAGAAACAGATCCGCGACTTCAGCCGCATGCGACTCATGTTCGTTGGCGGCGTGTTCTTTTTGTTCTGGGCCAGCCTCTGGGTCCGGGCGGGTTTCCTGCAGATCGTGCAGGGGCCACAGCTGGCGGAGCAGGCCCTGCGCCAGCACATGGCCTCCGAGTATGACAGGGGCAAGCGCGGCGTCATCCTGGACCGCAACGGCCAGCTGCTGGCCAAGTCCGTGGAGTTCGTGGCCGTCTCCGCCGTGCCCAAGGAGGTCAAGAACCCCGAGGAGGCCGCCAACGCCCTGGCCAAGATCTTCGGCGTGCCCCCTAAGGACATCCTGCGCAAGCTCACCAGCCACTCCAACTTCGTGTACCTGGCCCGCCGCGTGAACGACCGCGCCGCCGCGCAGGTCAAGGCCCTGAACATCCCCGGCGTGACCCTGGCCACGGAGTACGGCCGCTCCTACCCCAACAAGCAGATGGCCGGGCAGCTGCTGGGCTTCGTGGGCTACGACGACCAGGGCCTTGAGGGCCTGGAGAAATTTTTCGAGCCCCAGCTCGCCGGCAAGAAGGCCAAGTACGTGGTCCAGCGCGACGCCTCGGGCCGCAGGCTCTACCTGGACGCCCAGGGCCGCGAGATGGCCAACGCCGACGGTGCGGACGTGCGCCTCTCCATCGACTCCCAGATCCAGTTCTTCGCCGAGGAGGCCCTGGCCAAGGCCGTGGTGGACAACAAGGCCAAGGCCGGCACCTGTATCGTGGTGCACGTCAAGAGCGCGGAGATCCTGGCCTGGGCCAACTACCCCTTCTTCAACCCCAACGGCGGGTCCGACTCCGACCCCAAGGCCGCGCGCAACCGCCTGGCTTTGGACGTGCTGGAGCCCGGCTCCACCATGAAGCCCATCCTGATCGCGGCCGCGCTGCAGGAGAAGGTGGTCCGCCCCGAGACCACGTACAACTGCGAAAAGGGGCAGTGGAACTTCCATAACATCGCCACCATCCGCGACACCCACCCCTACGACGTGCTGCCAGTGAACAAGATCCTGCGCTGGTCCTCCAACATCGGCGCGGCAAAGATCGGCATGGACCTGGGCGCGCCCCGGCTGCACGCCTACTTCGAGAAGGTCGGCTTCGGCCAGCCCACGGGCCTGCCCCTGCCCGGCGAGGCCAAGGGCCTGCTGCGTCCCCTCTCGGCCTGGAGCAAGCTGGACCTGGCCACCAACTCCTTCGGCCAGGGCATCGGCGTCACCCCGGTGCAGCTGGCCCAGGCCTTCCACATCGTCGCCAACAACGGCGTGCGCAAGCCCCTGCGGCTGGTGCTCGACCCCGTGCAGGACAACGCCTACTGGCCCGAAGTCCGCGTGTTCGACCCGCAGGTCGCCAGGACCGTGCAGCAGATGATGCGCGAGGTCGTGGAGGAGGAGAAGGGCACCGGCGTCAAGGCGCACATCGACGGGCTGGAGCTCGGCGGCAAGACCGGCACCGCCCAGAAGGCCAAGGCCACAGGCGGCTACGGCGACAAGTACCTGGCGGATTTCGTGGGCTTCATCCCCGCCGTGGACCCGGAATACATGATCCTCGTCATGGTGGACGAACCCGAGCCCAACCATTATGGCGGCGTGGTCGCCGCGCCCGCCGTGCGGGAAGTGGCCATCAAGAGCCTCTCCTACCTGGGCCGCATGCCCGAATCCGTGAAGCTGGCCCAGGAGCAGCGCCCGGCCCCGGCCGCCCGTTCCCAGGCCCAGGGCCCCACCGGCTCGGCCCCGGACGTGGCCGAGGTGCTGGGAGTGGCCTTCCCGCCCATGAACCTTTCGGTCAACGGCGCCGAGGTGCCCAACCTGGTGGGCCTGCCGCTGCGCAAGGCCTCCGAGATCCTGGCATCCAAGGGCGTGGTGCCCTCGCTCAAGGGCAGCGGGCTGGTGGTGGGCAAGCAGAACCCAGCGGCCGGGACCCCCTGGAACGCGGTCGAGAAAGAACCTTTCACCCTCTGGCTGGCCAAGGCATCCTGACAATGAGCTTCACAGACAAGCCCGAAACAGCCGCCTGGGCGGACCTCCTGAACCGCGTGGCTGCGGGGCTGCCCATCCGCACGGACTCCCGCCTGGTGGAGCCCGGCGACGTGTTCGTTGCCGTGCCCGGCGCGGCGCAGGACGGCGCCGATTACGTGCCCATGGCCGTGGAGAAGGGCGCGGGCTACGTGGTGGCCGCCTCGGCCGAGAATTTCCCCGCATGCACGCGGGCGGAGCTGGTGCTCACCGACAACCCCCGCCGGGCGCTGGGCCAGCTCGCTGCCGCCTTCAACGGCACCGCCAAGCTGCCCTTCCCCCTGGTGGGGGTCACCGGCACCAACGGCAAGACCACCATCGCCTACCTGGTGGAGCACGTGATGGCCTCGGCAGGCGGCAAGCCCGGGGTGCTCTCCACGGTGGAATACCGCTGGCCCGGCGAGTCAGTGCCCGCCAACCTAACCACCCCAGGCTGCCTGGCCATCCACTCCATGCTGGGCCGCATGATCCAGGCTGGCGTCACCGGCGCGGTGATGGAAGCATCCAGCCACGCCCTGGACCAGGGCCGCCTGGAGGGCCTGACCTTCGACGCCGCCGCCCTGACCAACGTGACCCAGGACCACCTGGACTACCACCAGGACATGGAGACCTATTTCAAGGCCAAGCGCAGGCTCTTCGAGGCCTACCTCAAAAGCTCCACCGGCGCGGTGCTCAACGGCGACGACCCCTACGGGCGCAGGCTCCTGGACAGCATGCCCGACGCCCTGGGCTACGGCCTGGGCGGGGCGGGCGCCTCGAAGCGCTGGCTCCAGGGTGTGATCCTCAGCAACACGGCCCACGGCATGGAACTGGAGATGCGCTACGTCGGCGGCTCCTGGCGTTTCTCCACCCCCCTGGCCGGGGCGCACAACGCCTCCAACCTGCTGGCCGCCCAGGGCGCGTGCCTGGCCATCGGCTTCACCCCCGAGCAGCTTGCGAGCCTGGCCACCTGCCACGGCGCGCCGGGCAGGCTCGAGCGTGTGCCCAACTGCCGGGGCCTCAACGTCTACGTGGACTACGCCCACACCCCCGACGCCCTGGTCAACGTGCTCAAGGCCCTGCGCAAGCTCGATTTCGGCAAGATCGTCACCGTGTTCGGCTGCGGCGGCGACCGCGACCGCACCAAGCGCCCGCTTATGGCCAAGGCCGTGGCGGACTGGTCCGACGTGGCCGTGCTCACCTCGGACAATCCCCGCCACGAAGACCCCCAGGCCATCATGGACGACGCCATGCCCGGCCTGTCCGGGGCCAGGCAGGTCATCGCCCACCCGGACCGCCGCAAGGCCATCGCCATGGCCCTGGAGCTGCTCACCCCGGCGGACGCCCTGCTCATCGCGGGCAAGGGGCACGAGACCTACCAGCAGATCGGCGACGTGAAGCACCCCTTCAACGACGTGGCGGTGGTCAAGGAGCTTCTGGCATGAGGCTCACCCTGGGCGAAATCATGGCCGCAGTGCAGGCCGAGGCCGACATCCGCCCCTTCGCGGACGCCGTGTGCGACCTCGTGACCAGCGACAGCCGCCAGGCGCGCCCCGGGGCGCTGTTCTGCTGCCTCAAGGGCGAGCGTGCCGACGGCCACGACTTCGCGGCCCAGGCCGTGGAGCGCGGCGCGAGCGCGCTGCTGGCCTCCCGCCCGCTGACCGAGGCGGAGGGCAGGGCGGCCGTGCTCCAGGTGCCCGACGTGCTGGTGGCCATGGGCCTGCTGGCCCGCCACTGGCGCAGGCGCACCCGCGCCGTGGTGGCCGCGCTCTCGGGCTCGGCGGGCAAGACCACCGCCAAGGAGATGCTGGCCTCCATCGCCGCGCGCATGGCCTCCTCCATCAAGAACCCTGGCAATTTCAACAACCAGCTGGGCCTGCCGCTCTCCATGCTGGCCGCCGGAGAAGAGCACCGCCTCTGGGTGCTGGAGCTGGGCATCAGCCGCCCCGGCGACATGGAAGAGCTTGGGGCCATCTGCGAGCCCGACGTTGCCGTGGTGCACAACATCGGCCCCGCCCACCTGGAAGGCCTGGGCAGCATCGAGGGCGTGGGCCGGGCCAAGGCCGGGCTGTTCCACTTCCTGCGCCCCGGCGGGGTGGCCCTGGCCAACCGCGACTACCCCGAGCTGTGGGCCGCCGCCAGGGAGATCCGCCACGACGTGCAGGCCATGTCCACCAGGGACCGCGAGGCCCCCTACTATTGTTCCTTCACCGGCTGCGACCCGGACGGGCGCGGCCTGTACCGCCTGAACCTGCAGGGCCTCAAGCTGGAGGTGGCGCTCTCCTGCCACGGCGGCCACCTGGCCGAGAACGTGCTGGCTGCCGCCGCCGCGGCCAGCGTGCTGGGCGCGGACGCCCGGCAGATCGCCGAGGGCCTCGCCGCCGCGGAGCTGCCCGGCCGACGCTTCGATGTGCGCCGCATGGGCCCGCTGGCCGTCATCGACGACACCTACAACGCCAACCCCCTGTCCATGGCGGCGGCCATCGAGTCCGCCAGGTCCCTGGCGGGCGGCGGGCGGCTGGTGCTGGTGCTGGGCGAGATGGGCGAGCTTGGCCCCGAGGCCGACCAGGCCCACCAGGCCCTGGGCGAGTGCATCGCCAGGGGCGGTTGCGACCTGCTTGTGTTCAAGGGCGGCGCGGCCGGGCATGTGGAGCGCGGCCTGCGTTCGGCTGGCTACGCCGGGCGCTTCGTGCCGGTGGAGACCGCGGAAGATTTCGAGGGCGTGGCCCGCGACATGGATATCGACGAGGGAGCGGTGCTCTTCAAGGGCTCGCGCTCCCAGCGCATGGAGGAGTTCTTGGATCGTTTTCTTGCAACCCGCGGGGGGGAAAGCAAGTGATCTTCTGGCTGCTGGTCCCCTTCGCCGCCCAGATGACCGTGCTGAACGTGTTCCGCTACATCACGTTCCGCGCCATCTACGCTTTCGCCACGGCTCTCATCATCTCCATCGTGTTCGGCCCGCGCATGATCCGCTGGCTGACCAAGATCAAGTGCGGCCAGTACATCCACGAGGACGTCAAGGCCCACCAGTGCAAGGCCGGAACCCCCACCATGGGCGGGCTGCTGATGGTCGCCTCCATCCTGGGTTCGGTCCTGCTCTGGGCGGACCTGACCAACGCCAACGTCTGGATGGCCATCATGGTCTTCGTGGGCTTCGGGCTCATCGGCCTGGGCGACGACTACCTGAAGGTGGTCAAGAAGAACAACAAGGGCCTTTCCGCCAGGGGCAAGCTCATCGGGCAGCTGGTCATCGCCGGCATCGCCGTGGGCGCGCTGCTCATGGACCCCGACTTCTCCACCAAGCTCCAGGTGCCCTTCTTCAAGAACTTCTCGCCGGACCTGGGCTGGTGGTACCTGCCCTTCGCCGTGCTGGTGATCGTGGGGGCCTCCAACGGCGTGAACCTCACCGACGGGCTCGACGGCCTGGCAATCGGCCCCACGGTGGTGGCGGCGGGCATGTTCGCCCTGTTCGTCTACGTGGCGGGCCACGCGCAGATGGCGCGCTACCTCCAGGTGCTGCCCGTTGCCGGCGTGGGCGAGGTCGCGGTGTTCTGCGCGGCCATGGCCGGGGCCGGGCTCGGGTTTTTGTGGTTCAACGCCTACCCGGCGCAGGTGTTCATGGGTGACGTGGGCTCCCTGGCCCTGGGCGGGGCGCTGGGCTTCGTGGCCGTGGTCTGCAAGCAGGAGTTCATCCTGATGATCGTGGGCGGCGTCTTCGTGCTGGAGACCCTCTCCGTGATCCTGCAGGTGGGCTACTACAAGTTCTCGGGGGGCAAGCGCATCTTCCGCATGGCCCCGCTGCACCATCATTTCGAACTCAAGGGGATACCGGAATCCAAGATCATCATCCGGTTCTGGATACTCTCCATCCTCCTGGCCTTCGTGGCCTTGAGCACGCTGAAGCTGAGGTAGCGGGATGCAGGCGCTGATCCACAAGTCGCAGCTGGCCGGGCACAAGGCCGTGGTGGTGGGAGCCGCCGTGTCCGGCGTGGCCGCCGCCCGCCTGTTGGCCGCGCTGGGCGCCGCCGTCCGCCTGCTGGACCGCAACCCCGAGGCCCTGGACGCCGGGGCCCGCGCCATGCTTGAAGGCCTGGGCGTGGAGCTGCGGCTCGGACCCCACAAGCCCGAGGACTTCGAGGGCGCCCAGATGGTGGTGCTCTCCCCCGGCGTGCCCGTGGCCAAGCTCGCCGCGTTCCTGGCGGCCTGCCCGGACGCCCAGGTGCTCAGCGAACTGGAGCTGGCCTCCTGGTTCAACCAGGCCCCCATTGTGGCCGTCACCGGCACCAACGGGAAGACCACCACGACCACGCTCATCGGCGAGATCCTGCGCCACGCCGGGCGACGGGTGTTCGTGGGCGGCAACATCGGCACGCCCCTCTCCGAGCATCTGCTCTCGGGCGAGCCCTGCGACGTGGCCGTGCTGGAGGTCTCCAGCTTCCAGCTGCAGAACGTGAAGAGCTTCCGCCCCAAGGTGGGCGTGCTGCTCAACTTCTCGGCCAATCACCTGGATTTCCACGCCGACATCGAGGAATACCTCACGGCCAAGCTCAACCTCTTCACGCGCATGACCGAGAACGACCTGGCCGTGCTGCCGCTGGAGATGAAGGATGAGCTCGAGGCCCGCAAGTTCACCAAGGCCCGCCGCGTCTACTTCACGGGTACTTCCCGCTTCCCGGAGAACCACCTGCCCGGCGCGCACAACAGGGCCAACATGGAGGCCGCCTGGCTGGCCTGCAGGGCCATGGGCGTGACCGAGGAGCAGGCCCGGGCGGCCGTGGCCGCGTTCAAGCCCCTGGCCCACCGCCTGGAGAGCCTGGGCGAGAAGGGCGGCGTGCTCTTCGTGGACGACTCCAAGGCCACCACCGTGGACGCCATGCGCGCAGCCGTGCAGAGCTTCGACCGCCCCGTGCGCCTGCTGGCCGGGGGCGTGTTCAAGGGCGGCGACCTGGAGGCCGTGCTGCCGCTGTTCAAGGGCCGCGTGGTGGAGGTGGGGCTGTTCGGAGCCAACCGCGAGATTTTCGAGGCCGCCTGGAGCGGGCAGCTGCCCCTGTTCTGGGAGCCCACGCTTGAGGCCGCCGTGACCAGGCTCTACCGGAACAGCGAGCCGGGCGACGTGATCCTGCTCTCCCCGGCCACGGCCAGCTTCGACCTGTACTCCGGCTACAAGGCCCGCGGCGAGGACTTCGCCCGGATCATGGCCGGCCTGCCCGACGAGACGGAGGCCAGGCAATGAGCGTACACGCCCACGCCCACTCCCAGGCCCATGTCGCGGCCCCGGCCATCACGGCGCCCCGCTCCGGTTTCGACTGGTGGCTGGTGGCCTTCGCCGTGGCCCTGGCCGGGCTCGGCGTGGTCATGGTGCTCTCGGCCTCCGGCATCATGGCGGAGCGCATGGTCCACGACAAATATTTCTTCTTCAAGAAGCAGGCGATCTTCCTGGGCATCGGGGTGTGCCTGATGTTCTTCGTGGCCTGGCTGCCGCGCAAGATCCTCTACGGGCCGGTGTACCTCTGGCTGTTCATGGTGCTGGCGCTCTTGGCCATGACCATGATCCCGCCGTTCTCGGTCAAGGCGGGCGGGGCCAGGCGCTGGATGCACATCGGGCCGCTGCTGCTCCAGCCCATGGAGCTGGCCAAGGTGGTGCTGGTGTTCTACCTGGCCTATTTCTACTCCAGCAAACAGGCCCTGGTGAAGTCGTTCTCCGTGGGCTTCATCCCCCCGGTGGTGGTCACGGGCATCCTGGGCGTGGTGCTGCTCATCCAGCCGGACTTCGGCGGCGCGGTGTTCCTGGGCATGCTCTTCTTCCTGATGAGCCTGGTGGGCGGCACCCGCATCATCTACCTGCTGGTCTCGGGCCTGTTCGGCGCCGCCGCGGCCGTGCTGCTGGTGGTCAACTCGCCGTACCGCTTCAAGCGCTGGTTCGCCTTCCTGGACCCCTTCCAGGACCCGCAGGGCACGGGCTACCAGCTGGTGCAGTCCTTCTTCGCCTTCGGCTCCGGGCAGATCACGGGCGTGGGCTTCGGCGCGGGCAAGCAGAAGCTCTTCTACCTGCCCGAGGCGCACACGGACTTCATCATGGCCGTCACCGGGGAGGAGCTGGGCTTCATCGGCGTCTCCGTGATCCTGGCCATGATCGGGGTGCTCATGTGGCGCTCCTTCCGCATCGCCCTGGCCCAGGACGACCTGCGCGACCGCTTCACCGCCTACGGCATGGCCATGGTGCTGGGCATCGGCTTCCTGCTGAACCTGGCCGTGGTCATGGGCTGCGTGCCGCCCAAGGGCGTGGCCATGCCCTTCCTCTCCTACGGAGGCTCAAACCTGATTTCCGGCTTCCTATGCGTCGGCATCCTCCTGAACCTCTCGAGGAGGAAACCCGCATGAAGCGCGCCATCGTTACCACGGGCGGCACCGGCGGCCACATCTTCCCCGCGCTGGCGGTGGCGGCCGAGCTGAAGGCCATGCACCCCGGCGTGGAGATCCTCTTCGTGGGCGGCGAAGGCCCCGAGGGCGATCTGGCCCGCAGGGCGGGCGTGAGCTTCCGGGGACTGGCCGTGCGCGGCGTGCTCGGCCGGGGCCTCAAGGCGGTGCCCGCCATGCTGCGGATGGCCTGGAGTCTGGTCACCGCGCTGGGCATCGTCAGGGATTTCAGGCCGCAGGTGGTGGCCGGTTTCGGCGGCTACGCCGGGTTCTGCCCGGTGCTGGCCGCCTGGATGCTGCGCGTGCCTACGGCCGTGCACGAACAGAACAGCGTTCCCGGGGTGACGAACCGTTTCCTTGGCCGGGTGGTGGACAAGGTGATGGTGACTTATCCCGACGAAACCCACGCTTTCCCGGCCTCCAAGGTGCTCGTCACGGGCAACCCGGTGCGCCCCGAAATCGCGGGATACGTCGAGACGGAGCCCTCGCGGGTGGTGCCAAAAAGGGTTCTTGTCTTGGGTGGCAGCCAAGGGGCCCGGGCCGTCAACCGGCTGATGGTGACGGCCTGGCCCCGTTTGGCCGCTGAAGGGGTGGAGCTCTGGCACCAGACCGGCTCCGCCGACTACGAGTCCTTCTCGCAGCACTATCGCGGGCAGGCGGGCGTCCGTGTGGAGCCCTTCATCACGGACATGGCCGGGGCCTACGCCTGGGCCGACCTGGTGATCGGCCGCGCCGGGGCCTCCACCCTGGCCGAGCTGGCCTGCATGGGCAAACCCTCGCTGCTGGTGCCCTTCCCGCACGCCACCCACGACCACCAGCGCGTGAACGCCTCCTGGCTGGAGCGCGAGGGCGCTGCGGTGGTCATCGACGAGAAGGACCTGACGGCCGATCTCCTGGCCGGCACAATCCTCGGGCTGCTGGGCGACCAGAACAAACTTCTGGCCATGGGCCGCGCCGCGCGCGCCCAGGCCAAACCGGACGCCGCCGGGGTGATCGCGCGCGAGCTCACCCGGCTGGCGGCATGATGAAAGGAACCAACGTGGCTGACATCGATACGAGTTGCAACCCCGCGCGCGGCATGCGCACCCAGGTGAACCGCATCCACATGGTGGGCATCGGCGGGTCGGGCATGTCCGGCATCGCAGAGGTGCTCCTGAACCTGGGCTATCAGGTCACGGGCTCCGACATGTCCCTCTCGGACACGGTCAAGCGCCTGCAGCGCCTGGGCGCGGAAATCTCCATCGGCCACGGCCGCGAAAACCTGGGCCAGGCCGACGTGCTGGTCAAGTCCACGGCCATCACCGAGGCCAACCCCGAGGTTGAGGAAGCCCGCCGCAAGGGCATCCCGGTGATCCCCAGGGCCGAGATGCTGGCCGAGCTGATGCGCCTGCGCTCAGGCATCGCGGTGGCAGGGACCCACGGCAAGACCACGACCACGTCGCTTTTGGCCACCATCTTCTCCGAGGCCGGGCTCGACCCCACGGTCATCATCGGCGGCAGGCTCAACGCCATGGGCGCCAACGCCCGCCTGGGCGAGGGGCAGTACCTCATCGCCGAGGCCGACGAGTCCGACGGCTCATTCCTGTGCCTCTCCCCGGTGATGACGGTGGTCACCAACGTGGACGCCGACCATCTGGACTTCTACTCCGGTCAGAACGAGATCGACGCCAGCTTCATCCGCTTCTGCAACGCCATCCCCTTCTACGGGATGAACGTGATCTGCCTGGACGACCCGGGCGTGCGCCGCATCCTGCCGCGCATCAACCGCCCGGTGCTGACCTACGGCGTGCAGGACGCCAAGGCACGCCTGCGCGGCCGTATTCTGGACTCCGGGTCGCGCCCCCGTTTCGAGGTGCTCCTGGACGGCGAGCTCTGGGGCGAGGTGACCCTGAACCACCCGGGCCGCCACAACATCCAGAACGCCCTGGGCGCCATCGGCGTGGCCATCGAGGCGGGGCTCGAGAAGAAGGCCGTCCTGGCCGCGCTGGCCAACTTCGCGGGCGTGGGCCGCCGCTTCGAGAAGAAGGGCGAGCGCGACGGCGTGCTGGTCATCGACGACTACGGCCATCATCCGGCCGAGATCACGGCCACGCTGACCACCGCCAAGAGCTGCTACCCGGACCGCAGGCTCGTGGTGCTCTTCCAGCCGCACCGCTTCACCCGCACCCAGGCCCTGTTCGGCGACTTCTGCAAGAGCTTCGAGGAAGTGGACGAGCTGGTGCTCACCGAGATCTACCCGGCGTCGGAAAAGCCCATCCCCGGCGTCTCCGGCCAGAGCCTGGCCCAGGGCATCCGTCAGGTCTCCAAGACCAAGGTGACCTACGTGCCGGACTTCGACGCGGCCCTGCACACCCTGCAGGCCATGCTGCGCCCCGGCGACGTGCTCATCACCCTGGGCGCGGGCAGCGTCTGGAAGGTGGGCGTACAGTTCCTGGAGGGGGCGCATGGCGCTTAAGATCCAGCCCGGACCCCGCTTCGCGGAGCGCACCACCCTGCGGGTGGGCGGCCGCGCGCAGGCCGAGATCCTCCTGGAATCCCCGGAGGACGCGGCCCTGCTCGGGGACGAGCTGGCCCGGCACGCGGGCAGGCCCTTCGTGCTGGGGTGGGGAAGCAATCTTCTGGCCCTGGACGGCGACCTGGACATCGCGGTCGTCAGCCTGGGCCAGGCGGGGAGCCCGGTGCGCGCCGGGCTTTCCTCCGACGGCCGTGAGCTGGTGCTGGCACCGGGCGGGCTCATGCTGCCCAAGCTGCTGGGCTGGGCCGCGCGTGAGGGCCTCTCCGGTATGGAAGGGTTGGCCGGCATCCCGGGCACCGTGGGCGGGGCCGTGGCCATGAACGCGGGCAGCTACGGGCGCGAGACCGCCGAACTGCTGGACGCCGTGCGCGTGTGGGACATGTCGGGCGGCCTGCGCTGGATCGGGCCGGAGCAGTGGCTGGCGGGCTACCGCCGCTTCACTCCCCTGGGCCTGGACGAGCCCTGGCTGGTGCTGGAGGCGCGCTACGCCCTGACCCAGGCGGCTCCCGAGGCGGTGCGCGCGGCAATGGACGACGTGCTGGCCCGCAAGAAGGCCACCCAGCCCGTGAGCGCGGCCACCTGCGGCTGCGTGTTCAAGAATCCCCCGGGCGCGAGCGCCGGGAAGATGCTCGACGAGCTGGGCTTCAAGGGCAAGGCCCTGGGCGGGATGCGCTTCTCGGGCATGCACGCGAATTTTCTGGTGAACGACGGCAGGGGCACGGCCATGGCGGCGCTGGAGCTCATCGACCAGGCCAGCCAGGCGGTCCTCGAACATTTCGGCGTGGAGCTGAAGCTGGAAGTGAAGGTGGTGCAGTGAGCGTGGCCGCACGACCCACATCGCGCCTGGGCCTGGGCGCGAGCAGAAGCCGCAACGCCCACACCTACGGTGGCGGCAAGGACTCGCGCGCCAAGATCACGGCATCCCGCACGGCCAACCGCGAAGGCCGCCTGACCCTGGCCAAGGCCAAAGGCAACAAGGCGCGCGGCAAGTCCGGCGCGGGCTTCAAGGCCATGCTCCTGGGCGGCATGTTCGCCAAGCTGTGCACCCTGGTGCTGGCCTGCGTGCTGATGGTGGCGGTTTCGGTGGGCCTGCTGGCCGGGTATCGCTGGCTGACCACCATCGAGTACTTCACCATCCGCGACCTTCAGATCACGGGCATCAACCGCATGTCCCGCGAGGACGTGGTGGCCCAGGCGGAGCTGACACAGGGGCAGAACCTGCTGGCCGTGAACATGGAGAACGTGGAGTCCCTGCTGATGCGCAACCCCTGGATCGAGTCGGCCCAGGTGACGCGCGTGCTGCCGGACACCCTGCGCATTTCCGTCACGGAGCGCGAGCCCAGCTACCTGGTGCAGTACGAGGAGAGCCTCTGCTACGCCGACGGCGAGGGCCGCATCATCGACAAGGTGCAGGCGGACAAGTTCGTCTCCCTGCCCCAGGTCGAGGTGGAGTCCGGCATGGAGCGGCATCTGCCCCTGCTGGAGCAGTTGCGCCAGGCCCTGGCCGACAAGAAAGGCCCCTTCGGCCTGGAGCAGGTGGCATGGATCAGACTTTCGTGGAGATACGGCCTGGAGATCAGGCTCATGGATAGGAACGTCCTGCTCTGCGTGGGCGTGGACGATTGGCAGAACAACCTCACCCACCTTGGGCTGGTCTGGAGCAACCTGCAGAAGCGCGGCGAGCTGGACCAGGTCGCGATCATCTCGGCCCAGAACCACAAGGTGTGGGTGGAAAAGCACGGTTAAGACCACGCGAGCAAGGAGCGAGGGGGACCCCAAATGGCCAAGTCTTCGGAACTCATAGTCGGATTGGATATCGGCACCACCAAGATCTGCGCGGTGGTGGGCGAACTGTCCGCGGAAGGCGTGGATGTCGTCGGCATCGGAACCGCGCCCTCCACGGGGCTGCGCAAGGGCGTGGTGGTCAACATCGAACAGACCGTGGCCTCCATCAAGAAAGCCCTGGAGGAGGCGGAGCTCATGGCCGGGTGCGAGATCCGCACGGTCTACGCGGGCATCGCCGGGAGCCACATCAAGGGCTTCAACTCCCACGGAGTCATCGCGGTCAAGGGCGGCGAAGTCACCCAGAAGGACGTGGAGCGCGTGCTGGACGCGGCCAAGGCCGTGGCCATCCCGCTGGACCGCGAGGTCATCCACATCCTGCCGCAGGAATTCATCGTGGACGACCAGCGCGGCATCGCCGACCCGCTGGGCATGGCCGGCGTGCGCCTGGAAGTGAAGGTGCACATCGTCACCGGCGCGGTGACCTCGGCCCAGAACATCGTTCGCAGCTGCCACCGCGCCGGCCTGGACGTGGCGGACATCGTGCTGGAGGCCCTGGCCTCCTCCAAGGCGGTGCTCACCGAGGAGGAGCGCGAGATCGGGGTGGCCCTGGTGGACCTGGGCGGCGGAACCACGGACCTGGCCGTGTTCTCCAACGACTCCATCAAGCACACCTCGGTGCTGGCCCTGGGCGGCAACAACCTGACCAACGACATCGCCTTCGGCCTGCGCACGCCCATGGCCAGCGCGGAGAAGATCAAGATCAAGTACGGCTGCGCCCTTTCCGACCTGGTGAGAAAGGACGAGGTGATCGAGGTCATCAGCGTGGGCGGCCGCGAGCCCCGCAGGCTCTCCCGCCAGGTGCTGGCCGAGATCTGCGAGCCGCGCATCGAGGAGATGCTGGCCCTGGTGGATCAGGAGCTGGTCAAGTCCGGGCTCAAGAACGCCATCGCCGCCGGCGTGGTGCTCACGGGCGGAACGGCCCTCATCGAGGGCATTCAGGAGCTTGGGGAGCAGATCTTCAACCTGCCCACCCGCGTAGGCTTTCCCCTGCGCGTGGGAGGGCTCAAGGACGTGGTGAACAGCCCCATGTACGCCACGGCGGTCGGATTGCTCATGTACGGGGCGGAGAAGGAAGGCGTGGAGAAGCGCTTCCGCATCCGCTCGGACGAGAAAGTGTTCAATCGCATCCTCGGCCGCATGCGGAAATGGTTCGTGGATGTGAAGTAGAAACGAGGGACAGGTTTATGAACATTCAGGGGGATCTTTTGCAATCGCAAGGAGAGGGGAACATGGACATTTACGACATCGATTTCGAATCCAACGCACGCATCAAAGTGGTCGGGGTAGGCGGTGGCGGCGGCAACGCCGTGAACAACATGATCTGTTCGGCCCTGCGCGGCGTGACGTTCATCACCGCCAACACGGACATCCAGGCGCTCAACAAGTCCAAGGCCGAGTTCAAGATCCAGCTTGGCGACAAGCTGACCAAGGGCCTGGGCGCGGGCGCCAACCCGGACTGCGGCCGCGACGCCGCGCTTGAATCCATCGACCAGATCCGCAAGACCATCTGCGACGCGGACATGGTCTTCGTCACCGCCGGCATGGGCGGCGGCACCGGCACGGGCGCGGCCCCGGTCATCGCCCAGGCCGCCAAGGAAGCGGGCGCCCTCACCGTGGGCGTGGTCACCAAGCCGTTCTTCTTCGAAGGCAAGAAGCGCATGGCCGCCGCCGAGCGCGGCATCGCGCTGCTGCGCGAGCAGGTGGACTCCATCATCACCATCCCCAACGACCGCCTGCTGACCATGGCCTCCAAGAAGGCCGCCTTCATCGAGATGCTCAAGAAGGCCGACGAGATCCTCTACTACGCGGTGAAGGGCATCTCGGACCTGATCATGGTCCCCGGCCTGATCAACCTGGACTTCGCCGACGTGAAGGCCGTGATGAGCGAGATGGGCCTGGCCATGATGGGCTTCGGCGTCGCCCGCGGCGAGAACCGCGCCAAGGAAGCCGCCCTGAAGGCCATCACCAGCCCCCTGCTGGAGGACGTGACCATCGACGGCGCCAAGGGCGTGCTCATGAACATCACCTGCTCGCCCGACCTGACCATCGAGGAAGTGGACGAGGCCGCCTCCGCCATCACCGAGGCCGTGCATGAGGACGCCAAGGTCTTCTTCGGCACCGTGTTCGACGAGAACGCCGGGGACGAGATCCGCATCACCGTGATCGCAACGGGCATCGAGAGCGCCGCCGAGATGAGCCGCACCCATGCCTCCAAGGTCAGCGTGCACCCGGCCGTGGCCGGTGCGGTGACCCAGCACGCGGAGCCCGCGCCCCAGCCCAGGGCCGCCCAGCCCGTTCACCAGCCCGTGCATCAGGCCGGGCAGCAGCCTGTTCACCAGGCCGCGCACCAGCCGTACGCCGGGCACGACGAGCTGCGCCCCCGCCGCGACCTGCCCCCGCAGCAGCAGGCCGCCAGCCGCACCGAGCGCGCCCTGGCCGCCCACAGCGACCTGACCATCCCGGCCTACCTGCGCAAGGGGCGCAAGGGACCTGATTCGGCGGGCATCGCCCAGTACAGGAACCACTCGCCCGGTTCGGAGGACTTCGTGTTCGACGAGGACGAGTTCGAGGTGCCGGCCTTCATCCGCATGCAGGCGGACTAGGCGCGCTGACACCGGGCCATGGCCGCCCTCCCGATCAGGAGGGCGGGTTGCGGGGCGGACCCGCAGCCAGCGATGACGGGCGTATCCGGCGGGTGCCGGTACGGCCCGCGCGGCCCGGCATGGAACTGATTATGAGAACGTCGAGGCATTCAGGCCGCTTCGCTGTCCGCTTGGCCCGGGGGACGATCCCCCCCGCCGGGCACGGATAGAGGCGTGCCGAAGGAGGGCGCGGCGAACCGCACCGTCTATTTCAGAGGCCAGGAGCCTGTGTTGCCGGACCCCGGCGGCAGGCTGCCGGTGGCCCTCGCCTACCCTGGCGCCGTGCGCGCGGCGTTGTCCGCACTGGGTTGGCAGGCCGTGTACCGTCTGGCCGAACAGAGCCCGTGGCTGGTCATGGAGCGTTTCTTCCTCTCCGCAGGGAAGAGCGTTCCTCGGTCGCAGGATACGTCCTCCCCTCTGGACGCCTTCCCGCTGGCCGCCTTCTCACTGGCTTTCGAACTGGACGGTGCGGTTCTCGCCCTGGCCCTCGAGGCCTCAGGCATCCCCCCGCTTGCGAGCCAGCGGTCCGGCTACCCCCTTCTCCTGGGTGGCGGGCCGCTGGCCTTTTTGAACCCCGCGCCGCTTTCCCCCATACTTGACGCCTGGTTCGTGGGCGAGGCCGAGGCCGGGCTGATCCCGGTTCTGGAGCGCGCCGCGGCGATGGTGCTGGCCGGGGCTCCCAAGGCCGACGTCCTGCGGGAACTGTCCGGGATGCCGGGCATGTATGTCCCAGGACTTTCGCGTACGCCCGTGCGACGCGTGGTGCCGCCGGGCGGGCGCGTGCTGGCCGACCCCGCCTGCTCCAGCTTCGTGAGCAACGAGGCCGAATTCAAGGACACCCTGCTCCTGGAGGTCAACCGGGGCTGCCCCCACGCCTGCCGCTTCTGCGCGGCAGGGTACGTGTATCGTCCGCCCAGGCAGGCCCGAGTGGAGGACCTGCGGGATATCGTGGCCCAGGTGCGCCCCAAGAAGGTCGGTCTGGTGGGCACCGCCCTCACGGACTGGCCCGAGCTGCCCGGCTTCCTGCGCTGGCTGGGGGCGGAGAAGATCAAGTACACGCTGTCCTCCGTGCGCGCCGACGGCGTGAACGAGGAGCTGCTGGATATTTTGCGAAACGCGGGCCTACGCACCCTCACACTGGCGCTGGAGGGACCGAGCGAGCGCATCCGCCGCATGGCCAACAAGAACCTGGAGCCGGACGTGTTCCTGCGCGCCGTGGAGCTGGCGGCCAAGCGCGGGGTGAACCACCTCAAGGTCTACCTCATCATGGGCTGGCCCCTGGAGTCGGACGAGGACTACGCCGAACTGGAGCGCTTCCTGGCCGAGGTCTGCCGGGCGGGCAAGGTGGGTTCCGGCAAGAAGGGCATCGGCCACATGACCCTGGGGGTCAATCCGCTGGTGCCCAAACCCTGGACCCCCATGCAGTGGGCTCCCATGGCCTCGGAAGAAGTGCTTGAGGCCCGACAGGTCTGGATGGCCTCCATGGTCAAGCCGCTGCGCGGCGTGCGCCTGGAGGGCGAGAAGCCGTTCTGGGCGCGCGTGCAGGGCCTGCTGGCCAGGGGAGGGGAGGAACTGGCCCCCATGACCCTCCTGGCCGCCCGGGAAGGTTGGCGTGCCGCGATGAAGGAGTACGCGGCCAACGCCGCCGACGTGCTGGACCGCGAGCGCGGCCAAGACGAGCCCTTCCCTTGGGAGTGCGTGGACGTGGGCGTGAGCCGCCAGGCGCTCTGGGACGAGTGGCTGCGATACAAGGAAGGCCGCCGCAGCCCCAAGTGCCCGGACGAGCCCTGCGGGCGCTGCGAAGCCTGCTCCTGGCAGGGGCCCTAGGGGACGTCGGCCCCCTGGAGAGCGCATTCCTCCGGACGGCACAACACATCCCCACCCTTGGCTTTGGCGCGGTAGACGGACATGTCCGCCAGGCTGACGGCCTGGCTGAACCGAGAAGCGGAGCAGCCGTTGCGGGCCACGCCGCCGGGAGGCAGCGTATCCCGGCAGGGGGGAGGGCAGGGGACCAGCCCCATGGACAGGGTGCAGCCCCGGCCGTTCACGTCCCTGAAGCGCATGCGGATACGCTCGGCCACATCCCGGGCCTTGAGCTCCCGGCAGCCGAGCATTACGGCGAACTCGTCCCCACCCAGGCGGAAGGCCTGGTCCACGCCCTCGCGAACGCTGTCCTGAAGGATCCCGGCCAGCACCAGAAGAACCTCGTCCCCGGCCTGGTGGCCGTGGGAGTCGTTGACCTGCTTGAACTTGTCGCAGTCGATGAGCAGCAGGTGCCTCTCGGGGAGGGTATTCGGGCAGGCGCGGGCCAGGGCGTCCTCGAAGGCGCGGCGGTTTCCGAGCCCGGTCAGGGGGTCGCGGCGGCTCAGGTCCTCCATGTCGCGGCGCATCTTGTCGGTCTCTTCCAGACGCCAGAGCAGTCGCCTCTCACGGTCCTCCAGCAGGTGCAGCATCCAGTTGAGGTTCCGCTTGAGCCGGATGAGCATGTGCTCGTCCTCCGCTTCCACGGGCAAGGCGAACGGCTCGGGCAAGCCGCCTCGCCTGAGCCTGGCTGAGAAGACGCTCAGTTCCTCCAACTCGCGGTAGACGACGAAGCGCAGGATCGCGCGGGAGAGAAAGGGCAGCAGCGCCAGGCCCAGAGCGGCGTGCAGGGCCAGCAGGGCCAGGGCTGGCGCGCCTTTGCCGGCCTCCAGCAGGGTCATGGCCGCCAGGGAAGGGCACACCATGATCGCGGCCAGGATGCAGGAGAGTTTCAGATGAGGGCTCATCAAATCCTCCGGAGCGGGGATGAAGATATGATTTTGAGAATCATTTTCAAGCGAGCACTACAGAGCGACAGCAACACTGTCAACGCCCGGATCAGGGGCCGGTTCCCGTCCGCGAAGTGCGCAGATTTCGTCACCGATGGGCAAAAATCGTAACCGATGCTGAACGTCGCGATCAAAACCAGCATGATATCGAGGTGGTACGCTGTGGCACGGGATGTGATAGGGCAGGGTTGGAGGTACATGTCATGAAAAGCCTGCTGCTCGCCGCCGTACTCGTCTGCCTCGCCTCTTCCCAGGCGCTCGCGTACGGTTCGTTGTCCGTTAGCCCTTGGGGCGTTTCCGTGTCGGTGGGCACCCCCGCGCCGCCGCCTCCGGTGTACGTGGCGCCTGCTCCTGTCTATGTCGCGCCGCCGCCCCCGCCCCCGGTGTACGTTGCGCCCGGCTACTACTACGCCCCTCCTCCGGGCCATGTGTACCGCCACAAGCACCATCCGCACCGATATTACGGCTGGTAGACACCGCAAAAAAACCGGGGGGCCCAGGCCCCCCGGCTGTTTATTGGCCTCCCGGCTTGCGGTCTATCCCGGTGACCACGAACACCCTCCCCGGCCCGTCCTTGGGCGCGGGCGCGTCCTCGGCGGTCTGCCGGGCGATGTCCTTGATCTCCTTGGCCGCAGCCAGCTGCACCTTGTCGTCTTCGGCCTCAAGCAGGCGCTCCAGCACGTCCAGCACCTTCTCGGAGAGAAGCGCCGCCGCCCGCTGGCACACCGGCTTGCGTCTGGCCGATGTTCTGCGCGCTCCGGGCATGCGTCACTTCACCGCCTGCCGCACCAGCCTCTCCCAGGCGGCCAAGCCCAGCCAGGCCAGCCCGCCGCCCACCAACGAGGTGATAACTGCGTTGAAGATCTGGGTGCGCAGGGAGAAGGCACCGCGCAGCAACTGGTGATGCCGGGCGTGCTCGCCCGGGGCCAGGTCGCACCCGGCGCAGCAGTCCTGGCGCAGCGCGCCGTCTTCCAAAGCCTCCTTGAGGGCTTCCCTGACGAGGGGTTTGAGGTTGTCGTTCACGGGCGGCCTATGCGACGCGCTCCGAGGTGAAGAGCCGCAGGGCCGTGTTTGTCACGGCCAGCAATGCGGCCTGCAGGGCAGGGTCCATCACGCTGTTGCCCACGGCGGCCTGTGCGCCCACCGCGGCCAGCGCGGCCACATTGGTCCATATCGTCTTGGAAGCGTACCACTTCTTGGCGTTCAATTGTTTCTCCTGTGATGTTTGCGCCACTGCCAGGGCGGCACGGGCGCGGGGTCGGCCCAGAGGCCCAGCCCGCGCAGCCTGGCCGCTGTCTCGGCCAGGCGCAGCCCGTAGCAGGGGCGGCAGTAGTTGCGGTACACCCAGGCGTGCCCGGCCCGCACCATCTCCGTGTTGAGTTCGGAGCCGTCCGGCAGCAGGACCACGGCCACGGTGCGCCCGTAGGCGTCCCTGTCCTTCTCGCGGACGTCCACGCGTTTGCCCAGGGCCAGGTGGCGCAGGTAATCCCTGGCGTCCTGGCCGCCTCGCTGGGCGAGTTCGGGCGCGTCGATGCCGAAGAGGCGCACATGCACGCCATCCACGGTGATGGTGTCGCCGTCGGCCACGCGCTGGACCGTCCCGTCGAAGGCCGACGCGGCGCAGGCGGCGAGGATCAGGCCCAGGGCCATGAGGCCGGGCAGGGAACGTCTGGTGATGTTCTTCATTGGGGCCACTTCCCGCCGAGGGCGCGGGCGATCTTGTCCACGTAGGACTGGTTGACGAACGCGCCGTCGGCGCCGAAGCGCGCCGATCCGGCGTTGTAGGCGGCCGCCACTCCGGGCCAGCCGTGTTTGCCGTGCAGCCGGTCGCGCAGCCGTGCCAGCAGCCTGCAACCGTATTCCAGCCCGGTGGCCGGGTCCGTCAGGGCCGAGAGAAACGGCCCCTGGAAACCCAGTCCCCTGGCTGTGGCGCCCATGACCTGCATCAGCCCCCAGGAGGTGGCCAGGGCCTGGCGTTCGGAGTCCAGGCTGCAGGGTGCCTTGGAGCGCACGGAGGCGTCCTTGGCCACATGGCGCGCGTAGTACGCGGGTTCATACCGGAAGGCCCACGCGTTGCCTCCCGACTCCACTCCAACCACCGCCGACACAAGCTCCGGGGGCAGTCCCCAGTCACTGGCGGCGTTCTCGATGAGCGTCTCATGCTCGGTCATCGTTACTCTCTCCTGGCGATGTGCCCAAGCGCGAACGGCGCGCCCGGCCGGGCGTCATGGGAGCGGGTCCGCCCGGCGCGCCGTGTCATGGGGTGCATCATAGGCAAGCCGCGTTTGGTGTAAACGGTACATGGGGGCATGCGGCCATTTACATTCTGGCGGATATGCAGCGGAGGGGAAACTCTGGAAAAGCAGGGGCGCACATGGTAGAAAAAGACAAACCAGAATAAGGAGCTGCCATGGGCAAGCTGCGTGAAATACGGAAGATCGTGCTGGAGGTGCTGGCAGGGGACGACTGGCCCCAGGGCCTGACGGCGCTTGAGGCCATCCCCCCCAAACAGCTGATCGGCCCGCTGTTCGCCTGCCTGCTGGAGCCCGACCAGCTGGTGCGCTGGCGGGCGGTGACCGCCTTCGGCGTGGTCGTGCCGCGCCTGTACCGGGAAAAGCCGGAGGACGCCCGCCAACTGATACGCCAGCTGATGTGGCGCCTCAACGAGGAGTCCGGCAACATCGCCTGGGGCATCCCCGAGGCGTTCGGGGAAATCCTGGCCAACCAGCCCGACCTGGCAAAAGAGTTCCACCGGGTGCTGGCCTCCTACATCAACGAGCGCGACTGCAAGACCGGCGACAACTACCTGGAATTGTGCCCGCTGCGTTGCGGGGCCTACTGGGGGCTGGCGCGCCTGGCCCAGGACAGGCCGGATCTGACGATGACCGCCTTTGATGACCTGGTCCTGGCTCTTGCCGGCGAGGACCCTGAGAGCAGGGCCCTGGCTGCCTGGGCGGTGGGCCCCATGCTCAAGTACGCCCACGCGCGCGTGAAGGCGGTGAGGGGCGTGCTGGATGCCCTGGCGGGGGACGAGTCTGCGGTGGAGCTGTACCGCGACGGCAAGCTCGGCCGCACCACAGTGGCCGCGCTGGCCAGGGAGGCCCTGGAGAAAATTCCTTGACTGGGTGGCAGGAATGATTATTAAAAAATTTATCATCCTGTTTATTCAAACGGCAAGGAGACAGCCATGGATGAACTCAGAAGCTTCGAGGAACATGACGTGGACTGGGAAATGACCCCGGAAGCCGCCGTGACCCTCTATCTCGAATGGGGCAACAACTGCTGGCTGGGCGATTTCAAGCCGGTTCGACACCGCAGCGACTCGACCACCTATTTCGTGGTCAGCACCTGGGAGCCGGAGCCCAAGCTGATGCTCATCCACCGCACTTGCGACGAGGCCAAGGAACTGGCTGTATTGCCTTTGCCCGCGCATCTGCGGGAGCACTTCATGCAGGATGTGGGCTTCAACAAGGGCATCTATCCGCCGACCCCCGAGATCAAGGATTGGCTGCGGACGCAGATGCACAATTGATCCTCTGAAACGATTTTTGTTCAAAAAAGACCGGCCGTCCGGTCTTTTTTTGTTGCCGTAAAAGGGTCGGCGGCGATATTGAAGGCTCGCGTACCCGATGTGTGGCCAGGGAGGCGGCAATGAAACCCGCATCGATCATGATTGTGGAGGACGAGCGCATCATCGCGCTCGACTTGTGCTTCAAGCTCAGGCGGCTGGGCCACACGGTCTGCGGGGTGGCCCACAACGGCGAGGAGGCCGTCCGCCTCGCAAGCGAGCTGCACCCCGACGTGATCCTTCTCGACATCATCCTGGAAGGCGGCATGGACGGCATCGACGCGCTGGAAGTCATCCGGCGCAACCACCCCGTGCCCGCATTGTTCGTTTCGGCCTGCGCCGACGAAGCCACCCGCACCCGCGCTCAGGCGGCTGGTTGCGCCGGTTTCGTGCACAAGCCGGTGGACCTCGACCAACTGGCGGACCGAGTCCGTTCCGTGCTGGAGCTGGCCGCCACCCGCCAATGATCGTCCTGTCGGACATCCACGCCAATCTGGAAGCCCTGGAGGCCGTCCTGGCCGACATCCGCGCCACCGGCGCGCAGGGGCCTATGGTTTTCCTGGGAGACATGGTGGGCTACGGGGCCGACCCCGAGGCCGTGGTCAGGCGCGTGCGCGCCCTGGGCGCGCTCGCCGTGCAGGGCAACCATGAGGCTGGCGTCAGCGACGAGGGCAGGGCGCGGCGCTTCAACCCCGTTGCCTGGGATGTGGTGCGCTGGACGCGTGAGCATCTGTCCTCCGAAAGCCGTGAATGGCTTGCTGGGCTGCCGCGCTTCCTGAGCCTCGACGGCTGCCGCCTGGTGCACGGCATGCCGCCGCAGAGCGTCGACAAGTACCTGTTTCAGACCGAAGAAGCTGACGTTCGCGCCATCATGGGGAATCTGCAGGAGCCCGTGAGCTTCGTGGGGCACACCCACCTGCTGCGGCTGGTGAGCCTCGGCCCCGGGGATGAGTATTCCAGCAAGCGGCTGGTTTGCGGCGTGCGCGTGCTGGAGCCGGGGGCGCGCCACATGGTGAACTGCGGCGCGGTTGGCCAGCCCCGCGACGGGGATTGCCACGCCAAGTACGTGGTCTACGACCCGGCAGCCAGGGAGCTTGAGGTCCGCTACGTGGCCTACGACGCCCTGGGCGCGGCCCGGAAGATCATCGCGGCAGGCCTGCCCGCCGCCTACGCCGAGCGGCTCACGGACGAACCGCTGTGAGGCGCATCGGCCGCTACGAGGTGCTCGGGCTGCTGGGGCGCGGGGGCATGGGCGCGGTGTACAAGGTGCGCGTGCCCGCGCTGGGCAAGATCCTGGCGCTCAAGCTGTTGGCCCCCACCCCCTTTCTGCGCTCCCTGGTGGACATGGACGAGCTGCGCCACCAGTTCGAGGCCGAGGCCGTGACCCTGGCCGGCCTCAACCACCCCCACATCGCCGCCGTGTGGGACTACGGCCACGCCGGGCGCAGGCCCTTCTTCCTCATGGAGTACTTCTGCCGCGACCTGGGGCAGGTCCTGGGCGAGCGCCCCGAGGTGGAGCTGCCCAGCCGCCGCCTGCCCCTGCCGCGAGCCGCCAGCTATGCCCTGCAGACCCTCGAGGGCCTGGCCCGCCTGCATCACGCGGGTATCGTGCACCGCGACATCAAGCCCTTCAATCTGCTCATCACCGACGAGGATCAGATCAAGATCACCGATTTCGGCCTCTCGCGCGTCAGGGGGGAATCCCTCTCCCGCGCGCCCGGGCTGAAGGTGGGCTCCCCCTACTACGCCGCGCCCGAGCAGGAGCGCGACCCCGCCTCGGTGAAGCCCTGCGCGGACCTCTATTCCGTGGCCGTGACCTTCTACCGCATGCTCACCGGCATCCTCCCCGAGTGGCCGCTTAAGGGCGAGGGCCTGCCCAGCCGCGCCTCGCAGGACATGGACCCGGAGTGGGACGCCTTCTTCGCCCGCGCCCTGCACCCCGACCCGGAGCGCAGGCCCGGCAGCGCCAGGGGCATGGCCGAGGAGATCGAGGCCCTGCTCGGTGAGTGGCGCTCCCGCCTGAGGCAGGCCTGCCGCCTGGAGGAAGCCGGAAGCGTGACGCCGCTGTGCCCGAGGCCCGCCGCGGGCGAAAGGCTGCGCTCAGGCCCCCTGAAGGCGTCCGGGAAGGGCGCGGGCGGCCTGCTGGGCCTGGACGAGCTCTGGCGGCCGACATGCTACGCGACGGAGGGGCTGACCCCTCTCGGCAACACCGTGCGCGACAAGGAGCACGGGCTCGTGTGGCAGCGCGGGGGCAGCCCCTATCCGCTGGATTGGGCAGGCGCGCACGAGTACGTGGCCGAACTCAACTCCCGCCGCTTCGACGGGGCGAGCACCTGGCGGCTGCCCACCGTGGCGGAGCTGGCCTCCACCATGCGCCCCCCCGCAGAATTCACCTCCCATTGCGCCGACCCGGCGTTCGAGGCGGCCATGCGGCTGCTCTGGAGCGTGGATAGGCGCGCCTATACACAGGCATGGTTCGCGGACATGGAGCTGGGCGCGTTCGCCTGGGCCGAACACACCTGCCGAAGGTGGGTGCGGGCCGTGCGGACGGCCTGTTGAGCTGCCGGGCTGCCCTGTCCGCTTCACTTCCTCCTCTTCGTCCCGTAACAGGCACCTGCCCTATGGTGATTCGATGCCATGCTGTAGGATGGTCTATGGGGCGGGCCTTGCGGCCCGCCCCAGGTTTGTCAGTCGGTTAGTCGGTCGCGCACTTCTTGCACTTGGCCGCGGACTTCTCGCCCAGCATCACGAAGGTGGCCTCCACGATGGACTGGCACTTCACGGAGTCGCCCGTGGCGGCCAGGTCCACGCACTTGAAGGGCCGCAGGAAGGCCATGGAGCAGCGGGAGAGTTGGATCGTTGACAACTTGTTTGCTGGGAAGTATTCGGTGTCGGATGGCGATTGTAGGTATGTCTATGAAAAGGAAAAAGCCAGGCAAACTGTGGATCTGGTTTTCCGATACGGTCTTTTTGAAATAGTGCAGCAGTCTGTGTCTGCAATCATGTCTTTGTTGAAGCTTCGACAGCTATGTGTACTGGAAGGGGAAATGGTATGATTAAGCAGGGGGTTAAATATTTTGGGCAACTGTTGGGGAAGATAGTGCATCTCGAGATTCTTGATATATTGTTCAAGTTGGTGTTGTCTCTGTTTAAAAAATGGTGACTAAATGTCAGCTTGATTTTGATAAATAGTCAAAATCCCCAACTGTCGTAGGCGACTGGCCTAGGTGCGTATTGACTGGTGGCAAATAATTATATAGCCAAGAGCATAAACTGTATGGAGGGCGAATGGGCCGTGTTTTGCTAAGGATATTGAAACCTGTCTCCGCTGTGGCACTAGGCGTTTTAGGGGCTTATGGAACTTTTATTGCTTTTGTGAGGGTGCTATGAGGTTAGAATTCTTACAGTACTTTTGGTTTAATGATGATGAAGAATGCATAAGGCGGTTTGTGATGGAAGTGTATTTTAATTTTTTTATCGTGTCGTTCACCATGCTGCTGTTGCCATAATACTTATTGGCTTGGATTTTGTGTTGGGATGATTCGAGGTAGCACATGAGAAAATGGCTCGCTGATTTTGTTGTTGCCTATGTTACGGCCCTAATTTTACTTTTTCTGGCGTGGTCAAGATCTGGTGGAGTATGATAATGCAAAAACAGCATCAAGTACTTACATATCTCGCAATTGCTATTGGCACGTTTCTGGGTTTGATTTCAAGGGATAGCATAGTGCAACTAGTCAACCTGATCCGGTAGGTGCTCTGATTGGTAACGAAGCGCTGGCGACACCAACGCCTCGTTACGAGTATGGTTATTCTCTGGGAGGCAACTCTGGTGTTTTAGTGTCCTCCTGGTAAAATTGTATAGCCGCAGGAGCAATGACGCCATTAGACAGCCATCCGCCGACAATCGGTATTTTGCCGGCTACAAATCCTGCTGCGCGCCCGGCCAATCCGGCCCTCATAGCGGGGGGCAGGCGGTTGAATGGGCTGTCTGCACGGCCTTCCAAAATCGTAGGGTAGGGCTCGGCTCCGATTGGAGCATGTTCCCACGGAATCTCCGGCTTAGGCGATTCGAACTTTGGGTAGCTTTGGCCTGTGCTTGAATCTGCCTGCTCCACGCTGGTCGAGGGTTGCGGCGCGGGCGTTTCCGAGGCGTCGTGGAGACGCTTCTCGTCATCCAGCCAGGAATAGTCCGAGAAATTCGGGTCGTCGATTCTTTCGCTCATCATGTTCCTCCTTTAGAGCTTCTCGTTACAGGTTGAACCGTCTCCGGCCTGCGCGCCGTCGTTGCCATCCATCTTGGTCGTCCCGCAGGAGACCACCTTCCCCCCGGTGGCCAGGGTGTTGTTGGCCGTATCGTCGCTGGCCCTGAACTCGGGCCTTTCCCGCAGCAGCCACTCCAGTTGGTCCTGGTCCATGTTCATGGCGTGGACGTTCTCCTTGAAGTCGCCGCGCGGCATGTAGAACGGGATCACCGCCTCGATGCGGCAATCCTTGAAGAAGGCGCGCTGGTCCGCCGGGAGGCTGCGCAGAAATTTGGTCAGCATGAGGATGGGCAGGTTGTTCTGGGTGGCGCTGGCTTGCAGCTCCTCCTCGCCGAGGGTGATGCGGTGTTCGATCATAGGTTGTCCTATGGGGCGGGCCTTGCGGCCCGCCCCTGGTTCGTCAGTCCGTTAGTCGGTCGCGCACTTCTTGCACTTGGAGGCGGACTTCTCGTTGTGCATCACGAAGGTGGCCTCCACGATGGACTGGCACTTCACGGAGTCGCCCGTGGCGGCCAGGTCCACGCACTTGAAGGGCCGCAGGAAGGCCATGGAGCAGCGGGACGGGTCGTAGACGTACACGCGGTCGTACTTGGTGCCGGTGTCGTCGTCCTTGGCCAGGTAGCGGTCGATGGTCACCTTCATGCGCCCGAAGGGGGTCTCCAGGACCATCACGGCCATGACCAGGGTCTGCTCCGAGGCGTTGGTGTTCACCGTGATGCGCCCGGCCTGGTTCCAGTTGGCGATCTTGCGCGCCTGCACAGGCCCCACCAGGATCACGGAGGGCTCACCCCCTGCCTCGTAGCAGGCCTGCGACATCTCCATCAGCTTGGCCTCGGAGAAGTCGTTGGTGGCGTTGTAGCTGGCGTAGCTCTTGTCGTTGGTGGTGACGAAGCCCTCCAGGCCCTTCATCTGGCGCGCGGTGCCCGCGTCGCCCGCGCTGGCGGCGGCGTTGTTCAGGGCCGCGTATTCCAGCTCCGTGTTCAGGTAGCGGAAGCTCTTGTCCATCTCGTACTGCTTCACGCGTTGGCGGCCGAGCGGGGTCACGGCGTCCAGGGTGCCGGAGATCTTGAAGGTGTCTTCGAGGATCTGGCAGTAGTTGGAGAGCCGAACCGGCGCGGTGCGGGCCGTAGCCACGGCGTCCGCGCCCTCGATGGCCTTGTTGGAGCCGGTGGGGGTCTTGAGTTCGTCCTCCAGCCATTCGTGGAGCACGTTCTTGGCCTTGCCGGTGCCGATGGAGGCGATGAAGGGGGTCTTGTGGGGCGTGACGGTCTGGATCACGTTCTCCACGTCCGAGAAGAGGGTGTCCTTCATCTCGCGCACGCCGGCGCCGGAATTGGAGTAGTAGGAAGTCAGGGAATCAGCCATTGCGTATTGTTCTCCTTGTAGAGGTTACAGGTTAGCGGCCGGAGCCGGAATTCATGGAGAGTTCGAGGTAGCGCAGCAGGTCGCCCTCGCGGGCGCGGCCGGATCTGGCGCGGGCCTTGAGTTCGGCCAGCTCGGTGGAGCGGGCGGCCCCGCCCAGGCGTTCTTCCAGGACGCCAGCGCTCTCCAGAGCGGGGGCGGCCATGCGCCCGGCCACGGCGCGGCGGATGCGCGCGCGGGGATCGAGCTGCGAAGCTTGCGGCTGGTTGTAGGGGGGCGAGGTCTGCTGGCGTTCCGTCGAAGGCATTCCGCCCTGGAAGTGCTCGCGCAGGTGCGTATAGATCTCCAGGAACGCACCGGGGGTGCGGTCGATGCTCTCCAGGAAGGCCTGCTTGACCGGGGCCGGAAGAGACTCGACGAAACTATCGATCCACGTATACAAGCGGCCGAACAGCGGGTCGTTGGCCTTGAGCACCGCCAGCATGACCTGGTTGTTCACGACCTTGCGCTGGGCGCGGCGGACCTGACGCTCCTGCCCACGGCGCTGGCGGTTGGCCACGGCGGCCTGCCACTGGGCGCGGGCCATGGGGTTCATGGGGGGCGGCCCCAGGGGGATGTCGGGCAGGCCGTCGCCGTCCAGGTCGATGCCTTCCAGGTGTTCGATCATGCCGGGGCGCGCGGCCAGTTGGGCCAAGGCGGACCTCAGGGCGTCGGGCGCGGCGGCCACGGGTTGCGTAGAGCCCTGCGGGGGCAGGTTGCGGGGCGCGGCCTGGCCGGGCTGGCCGGCATCCTGCGCCAGCGCGCGCCTGCGCAGGATCTCCTCGTCGGGAAGCTCTGATTCGCCGGGGGCGAAACCTGCGAGCTGCTCCAGGTAGCGGCGGTAGGCCAGTTCGTTGCGGGCCTGACCGTCGGCGGACGATTGCTGCCCGGCGGGGCCGGACATGGTGGGATAGGGCATTCGGGGTTCCTCCTGTGAGGGTTGTTTGTTTCCTGGCATCCCGCGCCAAGATTCCCCGAATTGTATGCAGGCGGATTTTTATTTCACCCCACATAGGGCTATGTGGGGTAAAAAGTTGAAAAAACTTTGAGGCGGCCTTCGAGCGCTCGGGTCTAGGCGGGTCAATAGGAGTACGTATGGTGTGGCGTGTCGTGCTTGGGTTGGTTTGTCTGGGATTGGTGGCGTCCCCGTCAGCAATGGCTTCTGATGCCGATGAATTGGTGCTGTTCAGGAAATATTATGTCGATTTCGTGAAGCGTACCACGCAAGATATGGAGCCGATGCTGCAAGCCTTTTATGACGCTGGGCGCGCGATCATCAACTCAAAACATAATACTGCCGATCTTGAAGCGTATGCAAAAATGTCCATAGATGTCTGGCAGCTTAGGGCGTTGGTGGAAATTGCACAGGATACGCTGCTGGCATCTGTTGTCGAGACTGGAATAGTCATTGATACTCAGGCGAAGCCAGTCGTGTATGTGGATTCGATTAATCGATTCCCGGCGCCGGTGCTTAGTCTGACGCGAAATATTACCGCAGCGTTCGCCGCGAACAAAAATGAGATCCTTTCCGCTGCGTGGGTGAAAATGCAACCCCAGGTGACCGACCTTGCGGAAGCATTCAAGGATTGGCCCGGACCCTACCTGAAAAAGCAAATGCAGCAGGGGAAGCCAGGGAAGGGCGATCTCCCGGAAGAGGTCGTGAAATTGGCGGCGCAGGTGGATAAACTGGTTGACGTAACTCTAGAATATTCTGGGAGGATAATGGACCTCCGCGGTGAGGTCGCGAAGGACAATTCTGAGTATTGTATCGTGCTGGGTCAATATGTGAGAAATTTGACCACATTGTCAGCGGCAGCTACGGATGCATTCATGTTGGTTACAACAAGGCAGCGGCTTGAAATGACCAAAGCGAAGGCCGAAGTAACCAAAGATGATCATGAGATTGTAGATCATTATCTTGAATGGCGTTTGAAGCGTTATCAAGAGGTGCTGTCGCTTTTGGAAAAGCAATGTAATTTGCTGGTCGAGGAGCAGAAGACACAATGCGTTTCGATCCTGAGCGGGTTCAGATATCTTCATAAAAAATTTGAGGGAATTGCGTTAAGCCCCGAAGTCAATAATAAATAATTGGGTGCCTCAGGCCCTTTGGCCTGAGGCACCTTGTTGATTACTGATGCAGGATGGTTTTGCCTGCTCCGATCACCTTGTTGCCCATGTCCAAGCTTCCCACGGTTTGCGAATAGGATACGGCGCCAGCCGTGCGAAATATCCAACGCCGCCCTCAAATGCTCCGCGTTGATCCTCCGAATCGAGTGGTGTGCCGGAGAACCGTTTCACTGCCATCACCACGGCCTTCGGTGCATCCAACCCCGGATGAAGAGCCTTGGTCAGGCCACTGACCACTTCCTCCACTGGGGTGTCTGCGTCCAGGCTCGGGTGGGCCTTCAGGCCGATCCCGCGAACTATCCCCTTCGCGTATCCAGAGAGCCCTTGGACAAGTGGATTCTCCATGTACTTGTCGTAGGGCATACGGCTGTTCCATCCACCTTCGCCTTCCTTGGGGGCGCGAATGATGGCGGCATAGGGGGCCATTGGCGTGTCCATCTCGCCGTTCCCTCGCGCATTGTCGCCCAGTGCGGTCTGCTGCGGGGCCGGGGTGCCCCCAGGGGGCCGAGGGTGTGGTTCACGTCGTCCGTCCAGGAGTAATCCTGGAATCCGGGGTCATCAGTTCTCTCGCTCATCTGTCTTTCCTTCCTGTGGTTGAGGTTGACCAGGGTTCTCCAGCTATGGCGGTCCGTCACTTCCAGGCGGAGCTGTGGCGCAAGATCCGGGGCGTCCAGGCCGCGCGGGACCGCCAGCGGCGGCGTTCGCTGGTAGCGCGCGCCTCGCGCTCGATGTGGACGGAGCTTCTCGAACCGGCGGCGGGCGTGCCTGGGCCTGCATCCGGAGCTTGCTCCGGGCGGCTGTCGTCTAGACTGCGATGAGAAATAGGCTGGCGAATCGGGGTGTCTCCTGTTGGATTCCGCATCTGCGAAGGCGGAAGATCCCCGAAGCCTAGTCAGGATGGATTATTTTGCACCCCACATAGGGCTATGTGGGGAGAAAGTTGGAAAAGTTGGGGGGCACGGTGCGGGTTGGCGGCGACGGCGTGAAGCCTGGCGATGGGGTGAGCTTGAAAAGGGTTGCTTGCGAGAATGTAAGTTTGTAAGCAATGTCGCATATAGGTCGCACAGTTTGTATGGAGACGTCAGCCGAAAGGCCGGAACGAGAAAAGGGGCTGGGATATGACGTGCTGGACACCCGAGTGTTTGCTGGAAACTGTAAGGAAAGAGTTTGTATTCTACATTTTTGCGTTTTTCATTTTCTGGGTGGTGCTGTACATCCAAAAATCCAAGCGTGAGGATCAACTGTATGGTGTGTCGGTCAGGTTTGTTGTATTCTGGTGTGTAGCGATTTTTGTGGGAAGAACGCTGATAACTCATATCGTTAGATAGCGTTGGTCATGCATGTGCAATTTTATAATTCATTGTTTAAGGATTGTTTGCGTGCAATTCACTGGTTTGAAAATTTGATTTGTTGTGAGGTTGTTGATGTAACATGCAGTAAAAGTCATAATGCAGACGCTGATCTGATTTGTGCTCTTGTTGGCTTTTGATTACGTGGATAGGGTGAGAAGGCCGGGCAGGAAATATTATCTTGGGTTTTTCAAGGGGGGCTTATTGCTGTTGTGCGCTGCCTTGTTCTTCTGGTTTGCTGATGATTTGAGGAGTATGTAATTTTATATTTATATGAACATTATGTAGCGTTTAAGATCTTTGTTTGTTGGTTCATGGTGCGGAGGTGTACAATGTGTTGGAGTGTTGAGTGTCTGCTTGAAACAATCAGGAGCAGCGTGTTCTCTTACTTTGCCGTGCTGCTTTGGTTGGCTGTTTGGGCGTACGTTGTGAAGGTTAGAGGAGGCTGCAGTGGGCCAAAGTGGACTTTGTGGCGCGTTGTAACTGTAGCGGTTGTGTTATTTGCTGTGATGACGCTCATCAGCCATGTTGCAAACTGGTATTGGCAAGAAAAATATGGATGGTAAAGCCGGGGCAGAGCGCGGTTGCTCTGCCCCTGAAAGTTAAAACTCGCCTCTGTTCCCGTTGGGATAGTCGGGCGCGCTCATTTCCGGGTGTCCTCCCCCTTCGATGCGGATTCTTGGTACTGGCGCAATTTGAAGCACTTTCTCGAAGGGGTTCTGAAAGGCGGCTCCGATCATTCCTCCGGCAGCAGCTGCCCCTGCGACTGTACCAGCGCCCGGTGCGAGAAGAGTGCCTAGGCCTGCCCCAATGCCCGCTGTGATGGTCGGTGCGAGCACCTCAGCCTCTATGGGGCTGAAGGGCTCAAACACCCCCCTCGCCCCCGGGGCTATCTGGTAGCTCCCGTCATCGTTCTTCCTGGGCCAGCCTTCCTCCTGCCCCGATACCGGAGCCTTCGGCCCGGCCTCAGGCCTGAACGACGGGGCGCCATTGCCCTCGTATCTGCCGGGGAACGCGATGTGCCCATCGGCATCGCGGAATCCGGCCGCACCGTCCACCAGGCCCGTCTGGCCCGCAGGAAACTGCGCTGTAACCGGCCCAAGAACATGGTTCATGTCATCCGTGAAATCGAATCCATCGCCATTTGATTGAGTTGCCTCGAAATCCATCGTGAAGCCCTCCTTGCAGGGGTTGCTGTTGTCAATTGCGTCGGCCGCCATGCCCCGAAGGCATCGCGTCATTCTGGCAATTCTATGCAGGAGGAAGAAAAAATCACCCCACATAGGGCTATGTAGGGAGAAAGTTGGAAAGGACAGTGATTCCCTGTCTAGGGCGGCGGGTACGGGCACAAGCAGGGCAGGCGCACAAGGCGGCTGTCAGGCCGATGTTTGGGAAGGCGACTGCGGGGTGGTGGACAAGCGGCGGGGTGGCGCGTGAGGCTGTGCTAGCAGGTGGTCGGGCGCGCCTCCATGCAGATACAAAGGCAAACAGCGGGTTTGCGCGGAGCAGAGGAGGGCAGGCCGACAAAAGAAAAAGGCCGGTTTCCCGGCCTTTAGTTCCCGTCAATCCCGCTCCAGCTACTTCTTGTATTTCCCCGCCAGCTTGGCCCGAGCCAGGATGTGCCCCTCCAGCGCCAGCAGGAACTCCTGGCGCGTGGCCGATTCCGGCAGGTCCAGGCTGGTGTCCAGGGCGAAGACCTCGATCATCACGTTGCGCGTGGCCCCGGCTGGCGGGCAGGGGCCGGAATAGCCCGGCTTCCCGCCCGGGAGGCTGACCTGCACGCCCTCGGGCTTCATCTGCCGGGTACGGGGCTGGTTTTCGGCGATGGTCTGTGTCGCGGGGGGGATGTTGCAGGCCATCCAGAGCGTTGCCCTGGCCTTGCCGCCGTCCATCTCGGAGGCCAGCAGGGCCAGCGTCCGCGTGCCTTCGGGCGCCCCGGAGACCTGCAGCGCGGGTGAGCGCTCGCCTCCGTCGCAACCGGTGCTGCGCGGCATCTTGTCCCCGTCCTTGAAGGCGGGGCTTAAAAGCGTGAGTGTCCGGGCCTCGGCGGCCCCGCCCCAGAGGAGCAGGGCCAGCGCGGCCAGAAGGATTTTTGCGGTCGTTCCCGCCATATGCTCCCGCCCTTTCAACTGCCCGGGCCGGCGAGTGGGGGCCTGGGCTGGTTTACGCGCCCTTGCGCATGGTGAACGCCTTCACCGTGTTGGATATGAGCATGGCTATGGTCATGGGTCCGATGCCGCCGGGGGCCGGGGTGATGGCCGAGGCCACGTCCTTCACGGCCGCGAAGTCCACGTCGCCGCAGAGGCCGGTATCCGTGCGGTTCATGCCCACGTCGATGACCACGGCTCCGGGCTTGACCATATCCTTGGTGACGAAGCGCGCCCTGCCGATGGCAGCCACCAGGATGTCCGCCTCGCGGCAGACGCCGGGCAGGTCCGGCGTGCGGGAGTGGCAGATGGTGACCGTGGCATTGGCCAGGGGCGTGGCCCGCGCCAGCATGAGCGCCATGGGCTTGCCCACGATGTTGGAGCGCCCGATGACCACGGCCCGCTTGCCCGCGCAGGAGATGCCGTAGCGCTCCAGCAGCACCATCACGCCCGCCGGGGTGCAAGGCTCCAGGCAGGGGAGGCCGATGCAGAGCTTGCCCACGTTCATGGGGTGGAAGCCGTCCACGTCCTTCTCGGGGGCCACCAGGGCCTGCACGGCCAGGATGTCCAGGTGCTTGGGCAGGGGAGCCTGCACCAGGATGCCGTCCACGCCGTCGTCGGCGTTGAGGCCGGAGACGAGCGTCTCCAGCTCGGCCTGGGTGGTTTCGGCGGGGATGCGGTGGGCGCTGGAGCGGATGCCTGCGTCGGCGCAGGCCTTTTCCTTGTTGCGAACGTATACCTGGGAGGCGGGGTCCTCGCCCACGAGCACCACGGCCAGGTGCGGGGGGCGGCCGTGCCTGGCGGCCAGGACCGCGACCTCCTGCGCCAGTTGCTGGCGGATGCTCAGTGCTGTGGCTTTCCCGTCGAGAAGCTGCATGCCGTTACCTTCCTGAATATGGATTGCGGACGCCGGACGGGAGGAATCCAGGCGGACCCGGAAAACCCGGATAAGACAATTCGCGCGCCAATGCAAATCCGGCCCCGGGCATAAAAAAAGGCCGGAGCTTTCGCCCCGGCCTTTGTGATCATGCGTTGCCCACTCAGCCCATCTGGATGTCGATCTTGCGCGGCTGGGCCTTTTCGGCCTTGGGCAGGTGCAGCTCCAGCACGCCGTTCTTGAGCGTGGCCTTGATGCGGGACTTGTCCACGATGTGCGAGAGCGTGAAGCCCCGGTAGTATTCGCCGTTGCCGAACTCCACGTGGATCAGCTTCTCGCCGTCGGGCGCCGGGTAGGCGCTGCGCCCAGAAACCTTGATCTCGTCCTCGTTGAGGTCGATCACCAGGGCCTCCTTGGAGACGCCGGGCATGTCCATGTAGATGTAGAAGCCGTCCTCGGCCTCCACGATGTCCGTTGCGGGCTTGACCCGGGGAAAGCCCTTCTCTTCGGTCTTGCGGATGTCGCTCATGGGTGTTCCTCCAGATCAGGCGATGTCGATGGAGATTTTCTTGGGCTTGGCGCCGTCGGACTTGGGGATCACGATCTCCAGGAGTCCGTCCTTCATCTTGGCGCTCACCTTGTCGCGGTCGATGGGGGACTGGATGTTCACCACGCGTTGGAACGCGCCGGTGGGGCGCTCCTGCCTGTAGTACTTGCCCTTGGCGGGCTGGCGCTCGCCCTTGATGACCAGCGAGGAGTCGGTGAGGCTCAGGTCGATCTCGGAGATGTCCATTCCCGGAATCTCGCAATGCACCAGGATGCGGTCCTGGTCTTCCGAGATGTTCAGGGGCGGGTAGGCGTAGGGCCGCTGGGAAATGGGCAGCGTGGGGGACCAAATAGCCTCGAACACGCGCTCAAGGGGCGATTGTGCGCCGAAGAAGGGGCTGAAGTCGATGACCATGCGGATTCCTCCTCAAAACGGTGTTTCGATTGTGACGATAATCACCGACGGGGGGCCGTCAAGCCTTCATTTTACCGTAAAAAAGCGGGCCTTTGCGCCTTGACAGGCCGCTTGGGCTGGTTAGTTGCTTCTGTTGACGGAATCGATCAGGAGAATCCCATGCCCATATACGAATACCAGTGCCGCGCCTGCTCCTGCAGGTTCGAGGAAATCAGGCACGCGTCCTCCAGTGAAAAGCCCGCCTGCCCGTCCTGCGCCTCCAAGGACGTGGTCAGGCTCATGAGCGCGCCCAACGTGCAGGGCCTGGGCGGGCCGGACCTCTCCGGCCCCTCGTCAGGCGGCCTGGGCGGCTGCGGCTCGGGCGGCTTTTCCTGAGCGCCCTAGGCGCCCGGCCGGTCCGGCCGGAACATCACGAATCATCACAGAACATTCCCTAAGGAGTCAGAGACAGCCATGTCCGACAATGTGATCAAGCGCGAGTTCAAGGCTGATATCGTCAAACTGCTCGATATCATCACCCACTCCGTCTACACCAACAAGGAGATCTTCCTGCGCGAGCTGGTCTCCAACGCCTCGGACGCACTCGAGAAGCTGCGCTTCCAGATGAGCCGGGGCGACCAGGTCGCCGCGCCGGACCTGCCGTTGGAGATCCGCATCGCCACCGACAAGGACAACGCCGTGCTGACCATCACGGACACCGGCCTGGGCATGAGCGAGCTGGAGCTGGTGGAGAACATCGGCTCCATCGCGCATTCCGGGTCCGAGGACTTCATCAACGCCCTGGGCGAGGACAAGTCCAAGGCCAGCTCCATCATCGGGCGTTTCGGCGTGGGCTTCTATTCGGTGTTCATGGTGGCCCGCAAGGTGGTGCTGACCACCAGCTCGGCCACCCCGGGCGAGCAGGCCTGGGTCTGGATCTCCGACGGCCTGGGCGGCTATGAGCTGATCCCCGCCGAGGGCGAGGTGGAGCGCGGAACCTCCATCGAGATCCACCTCAAGGACGACGCCAAGGAGTTCGCCGAGCCGGACGTGCTCAAGGACGTCATCAACCGGCACTCGCACTTCATCTCCTTCCCCATCCTGGTGGACGGCGAGCGCGTGAACACCGTGCCCGCCATCTGGCGTGAGCCCAAGAGCAGCGTCACCGCCGAGCAGTACAAGGAGTTCTACACCTTCCTGACCCACGACGACGAGCCCCCGCTGGAAACCATCCACATGAACGTGGACGCCCCGGTGCAGTTCTCCTCCCTGGTGTTCGTGCCCGCCAAGGCCGAGGACTACATGGGCTTCCAGAAGCTGGAGCGCGGGCTGGACCTCTACGTGCGCCGCGTGCTCATCGCCAAGGACGCCACCGAGCTGCTGCCCGAATACCTGCGCTTCTGCCGGGGCGTGGTGGACACCGAGGACCTGCCGCTCAACATCTCCCGCGAGACCTTGCAGCAGAACGCCGTGCTGCGCCGCATCGCCCAGGCCGTCACCAAGGAGATCCTCTCCCGCCTGAAGAAGAAGGCCGCCTCGGACCCCGACGGCTACGCCGCCCTCTGGAAGGAGCACTCAAAGATCTTCAAGCTGGGCTACTCCGACTACCTGAACCGCGACTCCGTGGCCGAGCTGCTGCGCTTCGACTCCTCCGCGCTGGACGGCCCCGGCAAGCTGACCTCCCTCGCGGACTACGTGAGCCGCGCCAAGGAGGGCCAGAAGACCGTGTACTACGTCTCCGGCCCCAGCCGCGAGGCCGTGGAGCTCAACCCCTACTTGGAGATGTTCACGCGCAAGGGCGTTGAGGTGCTCTACCTCTACGAGCCCATCGACGAGTTCATGCTGGAGTCGCTGCACACCTTCAAGGAGTTCACGTTCAAGTCCGCCGAGCAGGCCCAGGCCTCCGACCTGGACCCCTTCGAGGACGTGGCCCCGGCGGCCAACGCCCCGGAGCCGCTCACCACGGAGCAGTCCGGCGGCCTGGACGCCCTGCTTTCGGACATGAAGAAGATCCTGGGCGACAAGATCAAGGACGTGCGCCGCTCCACTAGGCTCAAGTCCAGCCCGTCGTGCCTGGTCTCGGCCGAGGGCGGCAGCTCCCAGATGCAGAAGATCATGCGCCTGATGAGCAAGGACGAGTCCATCCCGCCCAAGATCATGGAGGTCAACCCGGACCACCCGCTGACCCGCAACCTGCTGGACATCCACACGGCGGACCCGGCCGACCCGTTCATCGAGCAGGCCACCACGCAGCTCTATGAATCCGCGCTGCTGCTCGAGGGGTACCTCTCCGACCCGCACAAGATGGTGGGGCGCATCAACGCCATCCTGGAGCAGGCCAGCGGCTGGTACGCGGGGCTCAAGAAAAAAGGCTAGCCTTCACGTTTGGCCATGAAATGACACACCGGAGCGCCCTAGCGGGCGCTCCGGTTTTTTATTGAGGAATGATCGAGACGAGCCTGCGGTCGAATAGCTCGCTGGCTAAGGCAAAGAGACGCAGATCATGCTGATTGCGTGCAACTAGCGTTTCGAACAGTTCACCCCCTAAGCTCTTCCGTATCTGCTCTATACGGAGCTCGAGGCTGTCGGCCCTGTCGGGATTACGGTTGATATGCCCGACATTGTAATGCTCCAGCAGAGCCGTTCTGCTAAGCGAACGCTCCAGCAGATGCACGGATTCCTTAAACCGCTCAACAAGCCCGAAAAATGGAAGACCCATCAACCGGGCGGATGCGGCGTGGAAGTCGGAGGAAAGTGCACGGGCTACACTCATGTCCACATGTGACCCCGCCAGAAAAATCGTTTGAAAATCCGATATGACGCAGCCGTTTCCGGGTTCGAGACGCCAACGGACGTAATCAGCGAAATCATACCGTTTAGCGGCCAAAACACCGGGTCCGGCTCCTTGCTCCGGCTGCCCGCGCTCAAAGGAGTAGACGGAGTAGGCCCTGTCTATAGGGTGGCGAAGGATGACTATTGGGTGAAAAGTCACTCCAGGGACGCAGGGTACCGGCAGGCGGGCGTGGTGACTCGATAGGGAGAGCACTTCCGGGTTAGCGGCGATAAATGCTCCGACCGCTTCCGGGAGTAGCGTGCTCCAGGGACGTTTGCCTTCCAACTGAGCCCACCGGGGACCATGGTTGTGGCTCAACATGCTGTCGATGCTTGACCCGGCGTTTTTGAAGATGTGGTAATGAATGATCACATGGCGCATGGTTTTACCTCACCGATCATGGGCCTACAGCAGCGCCACTCCGGCCAGGAATGCGGCGCCCAGCACGATGCCGGGGTGGTTGCGCATGAGCAGGGTGGCGAGCGCGCCCGCCACCAGGGCGATGCGCAGCGTGTCCCAGCCGGGAGCCACCTGCAGCACGGAGATCATCTGCCCGCCCAGCCCCAGGCACAGGCCCGCCAGCACGGCCGAGACCCCGCCCAGGGCCTTGGGAGCCCAGCGGGAGGCGGCCACGGCCCCGCGCACAGGCTGAACGGCCACGGCCATGAGCAGCGTGGGCAGGAAGGCTCCGGCTGCGGCGGCCAGCAGCCCGGCGACGCCCAGGGCGCGCGCACCCAGCAGCAGCGCGCCCCCGGCGTAGGGGCCGGGAATGGCGTCCACCAGGGTCATGGCCTGGGAGAAATGCACGGGGTCCAGCCACTGGCGCAGACGCACCATGTCGGCGAAGAGCAGGGGGTAAAGCCCGAAGCCCCCGAGCGAGAACAGGCCCGCCTTGCCCGTCCAGAGCATGAGCCTGCCCAGGGAGGCGTCCAGAAACACGCACAGCCCGGCGGCCGCGGCCAGGGGCAGGGCGGCGGCCAGGGCCGCGCCCCAGGGGTAGGGCTTCGATTCGCAGCAGTCGGCCGCTTCGGGGTCCGCTCCGGCCGGGTCGGGCGTCAGGAGCACCCCCAGCACCGCGCCGCCCATGAGCATGGAGAAGGGCTTGAGCCCGATGAAGAAGAGCAGGCCCGCCGCCGTGGCCAGCGCCCAGGCCAGGGGCTTGCGCCCGGTGGCGGTGAAGAGCAGGTGAAGCCCGGCGTAGAGGCAGATGGCGGGGGACACGGTGAGCACCCCGCGCAGCCCGGCCGCGAACCAGGGGGCGTCCGCCATGAAGTGCCAGAGCCAGGCCAGCAGCGCGGCGCAGACGAGGCCGGGGCCGATGTAGCCCGCGCTGGCGGCCAGGGCCCCGCCCAGGCCGCGCAGGTGCATGCCCGTCGCGCACACCAGGGTGAGCCCGCGCAGGCCGGGGAGGTTGGCGCTCATGGCGGCGTGCCGGGCGAACTCAGCCCCGGACATCCAGCCGAGCTGATCCACCAGGCAATCCCTGGCGAGGGTTTCCAGGCGGCGGTGGCGGGAGCGAAGACCCAGGAGCAATGTTATCTTGAAGAGGAGGGAGAGCGTGCAGGGGGTCGTCATGAACACCTCGAATCAGAAAAGGAACAGACTCAAGCCGGCGGCGGCGAGCACGATCCAACAGACATTCACCTTCTTGGCCAGGGCGGCCAGCGAGAGAACGAGCAGCAATCCCGAAGCCCATCCCCAGTCCACGGCCTTGGCCAAGGTGTAGCTGACCGCCACGATCATGCCGCCCAGCGTGGCCAGGACCCCGGCCAGGGCGCTCCTTGCGCGCGCCGAGCCCACGATGCTGTCCCGGTAGTGGGACGCGGCGAGCACGATGATGAACGAGGCCGCGAAGATGCCCACCGAGGCGACCACCGCGCCCGGCACCCCGCGCACGATGTAGCCCATGAAGGCCGAGGCCAGAAGGCTCGGTCCGGGCGTCACCTGGGCCAGGGCCATGCCCTCGATGAAGGTGGCGCTGTCCACCCAGGCGCGGTGCTCCACCACCTCGGCATACATCACGGGGAAGACGCCAAAGCCCCCAAAGGAGAGCATATCCACCTTTATCATGGAGACCGCAAGATCGAAGAGCAGGGGGTCCACGGCCAGCAGGAATCCCATGCCCAGGGCCATGGCCAGGGCCATGTATCCCGCCAGGCGCAGGGCCCCGTTGGCCGAGCGGCCCTCGCCGAGGTCCGGCGCGGGGCCGGGGGCCAGCGCGAACAGGCCCAGCAACGCGGCCCCGAAGACGATGGGCACTACGCCCACCCCGGCCAGGAACAGGGCGGCGGCGGCCGCGGTGAAGGCCTGGTGGCGTCTGGTGGGCGCGAAGCGCTTGACGAAATCCAGGCAGGACATGAGGCAGATGGCCAGCACCACGACCTTGAGCCCGGAGCAGATGGCCTGGGAGAAATGCGAACCCCGGGTGTGGGTGTAGAACATGGACAGCCCGAGCATGAGCAGGAAGGCCGGGCAGGAGAAGCCGAGATATCCGGCGATGGCCCCGGGCAGGCCGTCGAGCTTGAGCCCGATGTAGGCCGCCAGCTGCATGAGGGTGCCGCCGGGGATGGTCTGGCAGAGGCCCAGGCCCAGGCGGAAATCCTCGCGGGTGACGAAGCCGCGCTTCTCCACCACCTCGCGGCGCATGGCCGGCATCATGGCAGGCCCGCCGTAGGCAGTGGCGCCGACAACGAAGAAGCCCTTGAATATGTCCCAAGCTTTCACGCGTGCGGCCATGATCGCTCCTTGTTTCTGAAAAGCCGTGATACGGGCATGTCCCGGAAAAGTGAACAGGGCGGACAGTATTTTGTGCGGCAGGCTCCGGTTGGATGGAAGCGATAAGGCATTGACGAACCCTGCCCAAGCGGCAACAACCTGCCCATGCGCACTATTCTCTTCGACGCGGCCCCCCCGGAGGACGACGCCTGCCGCCAGGGGCTGGACGCCCTGCGGCGCGCCCTCACGGACGAAGGCTGCTCCGTACGCACCTTCACCCTGGGCCGCATGGCCATTTCCCCGTGCAGGGGCTGCTTTGCCTGCTGGATAGGCACCCCGGGGCGCTGCCCCTTCGAGGACGCCTCCCGCGAGGCGGCGCAGGCCGTGGCCGGGGCGGACCTGCTGGCGGTCTATTCCCCCGTGGACTTCGGCTGCTGGAGCTCGGAAGCCAAGAAGGCCCTGGACCGCATGGTCTGCCTGGTGTCGCCGCATTTCGCCTTTTCCGGCCTGACGCGCCACAGGCCCCGTTACGCGTCGCTGCCCGCGCTGCTGGGGGTTGGCTGGCTGGCTGAGCCGGACCCCGAGGCCGCAGGCGTGTTCGCCCGGCTGGTGGAGCACAACGCCTACAACCTGCACGCTCCGGCCCAGCGCGCCGTGCTGCTGGAGCGCGACGATTGGAGCCGCCAGCGGCAGGTGTGCCGCAGCGCCCTGAGGGGGATGTTCCAATGAGGCGGGTGCTGCTGCTGGCGGGCAGTCCCAGGGCCGGAGGGGTCTCCCTGATGCTCGGGAGGGAACTGCTGGAGCGCATGGCCGGGCAGGGTCCCGCGATGGAGGCGCAGACCCTGCGCGTAAGCGGCCTGCTGGACGCGCAGGAGGGCAGGGCCAGGCTGCACGCGGCCTTCGCCTGGGCGGACACGGTGGTCCTGAGCGCGCCTGTGTACGTCGATTCGCCCCCGGCCCAGGTGCTCAAGGCCCTGGAGTTCCTGGCCGCCGAGCCCTGGCGGGGGGAGCAGCCCAAACGCTTCTGCGCCCTGTTCTGCTGCGGTTTCCCTGAGGCCTCGCACACCGACATCTGCCTGGACGTGAGCCGCATCTTCGCCCGCAAAGCCGGGATGGAGTGGGCCGGAGGGCTGGGCTTCGGCGGCTCGGGGGCGCTCGGGGGCGAAACCCTGGCCGCTCGCGGCAGGATGGCCGCACCGGCGGTCCGCGCCCTGGACCTGGCCGCCCGGGCTTTGGCCGACGGGCGGCCCGTGCCGATCGAGGCGCGGGAGCTGGCGGCACGGCCCCTGATCCCCAAGCCGCTCTACCTCCTCCTGGCCGAGTCGGGCTTCCTGGCCCAGGCCTGGAAGAGCCGGTCACTCACGCGCCTTGGCGCACAACCCTTCGCGGAACAATGAGCCAGCGCCCAGGATTCACCTTTCTCGTCTGCCCGGACCCGGAGATGGTCAAGCGCCGTCTGGAGCAGCTCATGGCCGCCTCCGGCGGGGGCTTCGCCCGCCAGGTCTTCTGGGGCGACGCCGACGAGTTCGACCCGGCCTGGTGGCAGGCCCTCTCCACCGTGAGCCTCTTCGCCCAGCCCAAGGCCGTGGTGCTGCGCCGGGCCGAGGGCCTCGGGGCCGACTTCTGGGAGAAGCTGGCCCGCCCGCTCTCGGGCTTCAACGAGCACGCCTGGCCCGTGATCTGCCTGGAAGGCCCGCACGACCCCAAGAAGGGGCCGTCGCTGCCCAAGGGGCTGGCCGACAGGCCCTACTGGAAGGTGGGGCAGCAGAAGGGCTGGGTCTGGATATCCCCCGGGCTCACGGAGGAGACCCTGGGCCCCCTGCTGCGCCAGTGGGCCCAGAGCCGCAACCTGCGCTTCGGCAAGGGGGCGCTCTCCGAGCTGACCCGGCTGCTGCCGCGCAACATGGCCGCCGCTTCGGCGGAGCTTGAGAAGCTGGAGCTGGCCGCCGTGGACGGCGAGATCGGGGCCGACCTGGCGGGCATGAACCAGGTGGAGGCCGACCTGGACATCTTCGGCTTCCTCAAGGCCTTGGAGGAGGGGCGCGACCCGGCCGGGGTCTGGCGCACGGTCTTCGGTCACCAGCTCTCCAGCGACGACGGCTTCCTGTTCCAGTTCCTGGCCATCCTGGCCCGCGAATACCGCCTGATGTGGCAGCTCCTGCACGACGACCCGGAGTGCAAGGCCCACCCCTACGTGCGCAAGCTCAAGGCGCCCATGGCCGGGCGGCTCGGCCCGGCCGGGCTGGCCAAGATGTGGGACCTGGCCATGGAGGCGGAGTGCTCGGTGAAGTCGGGGCGCAAATCCCCGGATCAGGCCCTTGAGATGCTTGTGGCGGAGCTGCATGTGCTGTTCGCCCGGGTCAGGGGCCGCAACTGAGCGTCCTATTCATGAAATAACCCGGGCATTGGCGGCTCGAACGGGTCAAATGCGCCCGCTACGGCCGAAAAACGCGCGAGGGGCTTGCGCATGGGCACTTCTATGCTTAAACAGAAGAATCAACCCCACTATCTGGGCCACCGCAGCCGCCTGAAGCAGCGTCTTCAAGACGGCCCGCGTGCTCTGGCCGACTACGAGATCCTTGAACTGCTGTTGGGCTACGCCAATCCCCGCCGGGACGCCAAGCCCCTGGCCAAGGCCCTGCTGGAGCGTTTCGGCTCTCTGCGGGGCGTGTACCAGGCCCGGCAGGCCGACCTGATGGAGGTCGAGGGCTTCGGCGATGGGTTGAGCGTGTTCTGGGCGCTCTGGCGGGAATTCCTGGCCCGCCTCGGGGAGCAGGACGTGCGAGAGCGCGTGCTGGTGGACGACCCCAAGGTGGTGGCGGACCTGGCCCGGGAGCGCCTGGGGCACCTGACCGGCGAGGAATTCTGGGTGCTCCTGGTGGACGCGTCCAACCGGGTGCTCGGCTGGGAGTGCGTGAGCAAGGGCACCGTGGACCAGACCCCGGTCTACCCCCGGGAGGTGCTGGCCCTGGCCCTGAACCGCCAGGCCGCCGGGCTGGTGATGGTGCACAACCATCCCAGCGGCGACCCCAAGCCCTCCAACGCCGACGTGGAGATAACCCGCCAGGTCAAGCTGGCGGCCCACGGCCTGGGGGTCAAGCTGCTCGACCACGTGATCGTGGCGGGCAAGAGGTTTTACAGTTTCAGGAAGGCATCATTGCTGTAGCGCGATTTCGGCCCTCGACGGATCGGGAATCCATCCCGGACAATCGAAGCCATCAAGGAGTGATCCATGACCACCGAACATAACGACTTCCCGCAAAACGCCGCGCCGGAGGAGCCTTCGGAGCATCCCGTCTCCGAGGAGCCCATCGTGCCCGGCCCCGAACAGGCCAAGCTGGACATCCCCGCCCTGCTGCCGGTTCTGCCCGTGCGCGACATCGTCGTTTTCAATTATATGATCCTGCCCCTCTTCGTCGGCCGCGAGAAATCCGTGGCCGCCGTGGACGCCGCGCTCAACTCCAACCGCTATATCCTCATCCTCACCCAGAAGGACGAGAAGGTCGACGAGCCCAAGCCCGAGGACCTCTACGAGACCGGCACCGTGGGCATGATCATGCGCATGCTCAAGATGCCCGACGGCAGGCTCAAGGTGCTGGTGCAGGGGCTCACCCGGGCCAAGGTGCACCGCTTCGTGAAGACCGAGCCTCACCTGGAGGCCCTGGTCACCGTGCTGGAGGAGCCCGAACACCCCGAGGTGGGCGTGGGCGAGGAGGCGCTGATGCGCGCCGCCCGTGAGCAGAGCGAGAAGATACTCTCCCTGCGCGGCATCTCCGCCACGGACATCATGAGCGTGCTCAACTCCGTGAACGAGCCGGGCCGCCTGGCGGACCTCATCGCCTCCAACCTGCGCATGCGCGTGGAGGAGGCCCAGAAGATCCTGGAAACCCTGGACCCCGTTCCCCGCCTGGAGCTGGTCAACTCCCAGCTCAACAAGGAGGTGGAGGTGGCCTCGGTGCAGGCCAAGATCCAGTCAATGGCCAAGGAAGGCATGGACAAGGCCCAGAAGGACTTCTTCCTGCGCGAGCAGATGAAGGCCATCCGCCGCGAGTTGGGCGAAGGCCAGGAGGAGGGCGAGGAGCTCGACGAGCTGCGCAAGGCCATCGCCAAGGCCGGGCTGCCCAAGGACGTCAAGGCCGAGGCCGAGAAGCAGCTCAAGCGGCTCTCCACCATGCACCAGGACTCCTCCGAGGCCTCCGTGATCCGCACCTACCTGGACTGGATCACCGAGCTGCCCTGGAAGCGCATGTCCAAGGACCGGCTGGACATCAAAGAGGCCAACCAGATCCTCCAGGACGACCACTACGGCCTGGAGAAGGTCAAGGAGCGCATCCTGGAGTACCTCTCCGTGCGCAAATTGAACCCCAAGATGAAGGGGCCCATCCTCTGCTTCGTGGGGCCTCCCGGCGTGGGCAAGACCAGCCTGGGCCGCTCCATCGCCCGGGCCCTGGGCCGCAAGTTCGTGCGCATGTCGCTTGGCGGCATGCGTGACGAGGCCGAGATCAGGGGCCACAGGCGCACCTACATCGGGGCCATGCCCGGCAGGCTGATCCAGTCCATCAAGTCGGCGGGCACCCGCAACCCGGTGATCATGCTGGACGAGATCGACAAGGTCGGCTCCGACTACCGGGGCGACCCCACCTCGGCCCTGCTGGAGGTGCTGGACCCGGAGCAGAACTTCTCCTTCCAGGACCACTACCTCGGCGTGCCTTACGACCTCTCCAAGGTGATGTTCATCTGCACGGCCAACATGCTCGACACCATCCCCGGCCCCCTGCTGGACCGCATGGAGGTGATCCGCATCCCGGGATACACCGAGCAGGAGAAGGTCAAGATCGCCCGCAAGTACATCCTGGACCGCCAGATCAAGGAGAACGGCCTCAAGCCCGCGGACGTGGAGATGAACGACGCCGTGCTGGCCAAAACCATCCGCGAGTACACGCGGGAGGCGGGCCTGCGCAACCTGGAGCGCGAGGTGGGCACCATCTGCCGCAAGCTGGCCCGGCGCAAGGCCGAAGGCGAGGAGCCGCCCTTCAAGGTCACGGCCAGGCTGCTGCCCAAGCTCCTGGGCATCCCGCGCTTCCTGGACGAGCAGACCGAGCGCGAGCTGCCCCCCGGCGTGGCCGTGGGCCTGGCCTGGACCCCCGTGGGCGGCGAGATCCTGCACATCGAGGTGACCACCATGCCCGGCAAGGGCGCCCTGATCATGACCGGCAAGCTGGGCGAAGTGATGAAGGAGTCGGCGCAGGCGGCCATGTCCTACGCGCGCTCCCGCTCGGACAAGCTGGGCATCGACCCGTCCTTCCTGGAGAAGCACGACATCCACATCCACGTGCCCGCGGGCGCCACCCCCAAGGACGGCCCCTCGGCGGGCGTGACCCTGGTCACGGCGCTCATCTCCGCACTGACCAACACCCCGGTCTGCAGCGACGTGGCCATGACCGGCGAGATCAGCCTGCGCGGGCGCGTGCTGCCCGTGGGCGGCATCAAGGAGAAGATCCTGGCCGCGGTGAGCGCGGGTATGAAGCGGGTGCTCATCCCGGCCCGCAACGAGAAGGACCTGCAGGACATCCCGGCCGAACTGCGCGGGCGCATCAAGGTGCAGCTCATCGAGATGATCGACGAGGTCTGGCCCCTGGCCTGCGCCAAGAAGCCCGAAGAGAAGGCCGAAAAGCCCGCGAAGAAGGCAGAAAAGAAGGCCTAACCCGAGATTGGCGAAGAATGATGAACGGCCCGGAAGGAGCGAACCTTCCGGGCCGTTTTCTTTTGACTCGTCCCAAATTCAGTCTTAATTTGGTCCTGCCCCCCAGGAGGCCATCATGAAACTCTCCGAAGCCGTCAAGCCAATCAGCTATTTCAAGGCCCACGCCGCCGACATCGTCCGCGAAATATCCGAGGGCGGGCAGCCCGTGGTCATCACCCAGAACGGCGAGGCCAAGGCCATGCTGGTGAACATCCAGGAATACGAGCGCCTGCAGGAGAGCCTGGCCATGCTCAAGCTCCTCTCGCAGAGTTCCCGGAGTATCGAACAGGGGCAGGTCCACCCCATGGAGCAGGTTTTCGACGAACTGCTCCAGGATTCCCAGGGCTAGCCCGGCATGGCCCAAGCGGTTCTTCTAGCGGAAGAGGCCAAGGGAGACCTCCAGGCCATTGCCGCCTTCCTCACCCGCAACGACTCGCCCGAAGCGGCCCGCGCCGTGCTCACGCGCATCCGCGAGGCCATGCGCACTCTCGCCACGCTGCCCGGCAGGGGCCACCTGCCGCCCGAACTGGAGGGCCTGGGCGGGCACCCGGTGCGGGAAATACACTCCGGCCCCTATCGTATTCTCTACGAAACGCGCGCCCAGGAAGTTTTCGTCCATGCCGTGCTCGACGCCCGGCGGGACCTGCGCGACCTCCTGCTGGAACGCCTCGTCCGCTGACCCCGCCCCTGAACAACTCACGGCCCGGAAGGATCACTCCTTCCGGGCCGTTTTTTCGTCCGGTAACGCCCAGGTGCCTGCTCGACATCGAAGATCGAAGACGGCACAGAAGGACCATGCCGGTCCTCTCCGGCCCAAACGACCACGCAGGAGGAATCCATGCCCGTCCAGGCTCGCAAACACCCGTTGAGAAACATCACCGTCCTGAGCCTGCTCTGCGCGGCCCTGGGCCTCGCCCAGTTGGCCGTCGCCGGGCCGCCCGCGCAAGTCAAAACCCAGACTCCCGGCTATTTCCGGATGATGCTCGGGGATTTCGAGGTCACGGCGTTGCTGGACGGCATGACCAAAATCCCCGTCGAATACCTCAAGGGCGTCAAGACCGAGGAGGCCCAGCGGACCCTGGAGCGGGTCTTCGCCCCGTCAGACGGCGGCATGCAGACCGCCGTGAACGCCTACCTGGTGAACACGGGCGCAAACCTGGTGCTCATGGACGCGGGCGGCGGCTCCTTCATGGGGCCCAAGGCCGGGCACCTGCTGGAGGCCATGCGCGCGGCTGGCTACTCCCCTGAACAGGTGGACGCCGTGCTGCTGACCCACGGGCACCGCGACCACCTGGGCGGCCTGGTGAACGCCCAGGGCGAGGCGGCGTTCCCCAACGCCACGCTCTTCATCGGGGCCCCCGAGGCGGCCTACTGGGTGGAAACCGACCCCGCCTCCCAGCCGCAGGACAAGCGTCCCCGCTTCGAGCTGGCCCGCAAGGCCACCGCCCCCTACAAGGCGGCCGGGAAATACAGGACCTTCGCCACCGGCGACGAGATCGTACCCGGCTTCACCGTGGTGGACCTGGCCGGACACACCCCGGGGCACTGCGGGTTCATGCTGCGTTCAAAGGGCCAGGCCATGCTGGTGTGGGGCGACGTGATCCACAGCCACGCCACCCAGTTCGCCAAGCCCGGGATAGCCCTTGAATTCGATACGGACCAGGCCAGGGCCGTGGCCGCGCGCAAGCGCGTCCTGGCGGATGCGGCACTGGAGGGCTACTGGGTGGCGGGGATGCACCTGCCCTTCCCGGGCATCGGGCATGTGCTCAAGGCTGGCGGCGGCTACGCCTGGGTGCCGGTGGAGTACGCGCCCTTGCCCTGAGCGGGACGGATGGCGGCAAAAAAGCCCGGGGGGACGAACCTTCCGGGCTGTGGGTGGCTACGATGAGGGCTTGGGGGCGGTAAGAACCCGGGCCATCTGGATGAACGCTCCCGGCGAGATGTGCGCGCAACCGCTGGAGCAAAAACGTCCATATGACCCGGGTCCGATGCCTGCGGCGCGGAGGTCGCCTCCGCAGCCCGGTGAAAATGTCTCGGATACGGGCGGTTTCTGTCTGCGTCAGGGCTTCAAGGGCCGTGACATAACCGCGAAAGGATGATATAGGTGAAATTTGGCCCTGTAAACACTCCGCACGGTGAGCTATCAATGATGTAATCTTCTCCCGTCCGCTGATTGCGCCTTGCCGCGTCCCCTGCTCTGGGGTACCTTGCCCGCCCATGAGCGGAAATACCTTCGGACGCCTCTTCAGGCTCACCACGTTCGGCGAATCCCACGGTCCTGCGCTCGGCGGCGTCATCGACGGCTGCCCCGCCGGGCTCCCACTGACTGAAGAAATGATCCAGCAGGGCCTGGACAAGCGCAGGCCCGGCCAGGGTACGCCCGGCTCCACGGCCCGCAAGGAGCCTGACGCCGTGCGGCTGCTCTCCGGCGTGTTCGAGGGCGTGACCACGGGGACGCCCATCGGGTTCGTCATCGAGAACAAGGACCAGCGCTCCAGGGACTATTCCGACATCAAGGACATTTTCCGCCCCGGACACGCGGACTTCACCTACCAGGCGAAGTACGGCGTGCGCGACTATCGCGGCGGAGGACGGGCCTCCGCCCGGGAGACCGCCGCGCGCGTTGTGGGCGGCGAGGTGGCCCGCCAACTGCTGGCCCGCCACGGGGTGCAGGTGTCATCCTACACGAAGGAACTGGGCGACATCCCGGCCCATTGCATGGACATCCCCGGCGCGCCTTCGCGGCCGTTTTACGCTCCGGACGACTATGTGGTGGACATCTGGGAGGACCGCGTGCGCCTCGTGCACGCCGAGGGCGACTCGGTGGGGGGCATCGTCTGCGTGAACGCTGTCGGCGTCCCCGCGGGGCTTGGGGAGCCCGTGTTCGACAAGCTGGACGCCCGCCTGGCCTACGCGCTCATGGGCGTTGGCGCGGTGAAAGCCGTGGAGATCGGCGAGGGCATCCAGGCCGCGCGCAACTACGGCTCCAAGAACAACGACGCCCTGACCCCGGAGGGCTTCGCCTCCAATCGGGCCGGAGGCATCCTGGGCGGCATCAGCTCCGGGCAGATGATCGTGGCCCGCTGCGCGGTGAAGCCCATCCCCTCGGTGGGCAAGGAGCAGCAGACCGTGAACACCTCCGGGGAGGCCGTCACCGTGCGCATCCCTGGCCGCCACGACGTCTGCGCCATACCGCGTATCAACCCCGTGCTTGAGGCCATGACGCTCCTGACCCTGGCCGACTTCTGGCTGCTCTCGGGGCGCGGCGTCTAGCAGACTGTTGATAAAGCCCCGCCCGCAGCGTTGCGGCGAAAAAAAGCCAACCCCTCGCGTAGGAGAACTACGCATCGGGCTTGGCTTTTTTTGCGTCCTGCCGGCGAGCTTATTGAGCAGGCTGCAAGAATCGACTCCCTCAGCGGTCAGCCGTTTGGCTACACGCCCTCTGGGGCGCGCTTCTTGGCCAGGAAATAGACCGCCATGGAGGCCAGGGCGGTGCAGAGCAGCTCCGGCCACAAGGTGATCTCGTCGCGCGCCGTGAACTCGGCCGCGCACTGCAGGAAGTAGGTCACTCCGCCGAAGGCCCAGGCCATGCGTTCGGGGGCCACCCCCTTGGCCAGGCGCAGCAGGGCCGCGCCGTAGAGCACTGGGAAGAGCAGCCACCCGGACAGGATCAGCCAGGCGCCCTGGCTGGTGGGCGGGGAGGGCAGGCGGGCGAAGGTGCCCTCCGCGAAGGGGAACAGGGTCCAGCCCAGCCAGGCGGCCGCGTAGGCGGCGGCCATGGAGCCGAAAAGGATAAAGGCCCCGACGCTGGGATCCACCGGGCGCTGCGGCACCTCGTTTCGTTCGTTCGCTTCGCTCACTTCCGTGTTTCCCTTCTCACGTCCGGGGCAGGGCAAGCCGTGGCCCATCCGGGCGTTTGTCCTGGATTATATGGGATTCCAAAGGGAGGAACTCCCTTTGGCCGCCGGAGGCGTCCCGTTTGTCTAGGCTCCAGCCCTGGAGGGGCCACAGCCGGAGCCTCTACGGCTCATCGCGTCTGAAATTTGGCGATCATAACGCCGTTCTTCCCCAATGGGAGGGCCGGTGCGGGAGGGCCTCCGGCGGCCAAAGGGCCTTCGGCCCTCTGGACTCCCTTTCCGCTTCGCGCCTTGCGCGCGGAGTCTGCCCGCTACAGGTTCAGCTGGGCCAGCAGGTCGTCCACTTCGGACTGCGACACCTTGGCCTTGGCGTCCTTCTTGAGCTGCTCCAGGGGCTGGTCCGGCTCCTTCTCCTTGGCTTTCACCAGGATGCCCGCCGAAAGATAGAGGTCCGCCACCATGTCGCGCACCTTGCCCAGCATGTCGATGACGCGCTTGATGCGCTGGCCCGTCAGGTCCTGGAAGGAGAGGCAGGTCATGATGGCCACCATGTCATTGGAGAGCTTGGCGCACAGGGCCTCGGCCTTGTCCTTGCTGGCCGGGTCGCACTGGCTCTGGCGCAGGATGGCGATCATCTCGTCCGGGACGTGCATGTTGCGCTCCACCAGCTCGATGATCTCGAAGGTGGCCTTCTCCGTGGCCTGGATCACCTGGTCGAGGCGGTGGGAGGCCTCGGCCATGAGCTCGCCCGCCTGGGCCACGTGCTCGTGGTTGCCGTTCGCAGGCGTGGGCGGGCTCTGGAAACTGGAGATTTCACGGTAGATGTCGCCAAGACGGCCCATGATCTCCTGGTTGAGGCGCTGGAAAAAATCCTCTTCGGTCATCTCGGGCTGCTGGCGCTGGGCCAGCTCCTCGCGCACGGCGTCGCGCGCGGCGTCCCTGATGGCCGGTTTCAGCGCCAGGGCCAGGCGTGCAGCCAAGGCGTCTAGTTCAGCGCCATCCAACATGTAAGCCTCACTCGAAGTAGCTGGACTCGTTGGCGAAACAATAACCGTTCTTGCCGGACTTCTTGGCCACGTACATGGCCTCGTCGGCCTGTTTGAGGAGCTCCTCGGGGACGATGCTGTCCGTGGGGGCAACGGCGATGCCCAGGCTTGCGCTCACGACCACAGTCGCCCCGCGCCAGGAAATGGGCTGGGTGACGGACTTGATGATCCGGTTGGCGGTAAGCCCCGCGTGCAAGCCGTTGCGCAACTCGCCCAGCACCATCACGAACTCGTCCCCGCCGATGCGGGCCGCCGTGTCCGCGCCGCGCACGACGTCCTGCAGGCGGGTGGCCACCGTACGCAGCACATGGTCGCCGCAGTCGTGGCCGTAGGTGTCGTTCACGGGCTTGAACCCGTCGAGATCGATGAAGATGACGGCCGCGAAATCGTTGTGGCGGGCCACCCTAGCCATGGTCTGGCGCATGCGGTCCAGCAGGAGGACCCTGTTGGGCAGCCCGGTAAGGGCGTCGTGCAGGGCCATGTGCTCGGCGTCGCCGGTCTCGGCGAAGCCGAGTCTGTGCCGCAGGAAGATGACCGTATTCCCGCCGCCCGGCAGGCACATGCCCCGCGCTTCAATCACCACCTGTTCGCCGCCCGCGGCCGTGATCTCCAGCCGCTTGAGCACCCTCGGCCCCAGTCCGGCGCCGCCGAGCAGCTGGTCCGCCCCGGACTGCCCCAGCACGTCGGCGAGGGACCGGCCCTCCGCCTGGGAGGCGCCGCAACCGAACAGGTCGCCGAAGGCGTCGTTCACGTGCAGCAGGCGGCCGGCCGAGTCGGTCAGGCAGGCCGGGTCGAAGCTCAGATCGAGAACGTCCCTGGTGGACATGACAGCTCCAGCCGGAGACATCCGGCGGAGGGATGATGGCTTATTTTCCCACCGGTCGCAATCAGGGAATGGTTATTTGCTATAACGTGTCGAAATCGTCATGTATTTTTTCCAGGTCTCGCCTCGGCCGCTTTGGCCTCCAAAATGCGCCTGACGCGCCTGGCCTTGAGGTTCAGGTCGGTCAGGAGGGCCGCCGCAGTTGCCGCCACCACGCTGCCGAGGCGCTCGGGCGGATGTTTGACCGCCAGCTTGAGCATGTTGCCCTCCCCGTTGGCCGTGGCCACCGCGTCTCGGTGGGCCAGCGACCCGGAGAGCCTGGCGTGGCGTACGCGCAGGTGGGCCTGGCAGGCCGCCAGGGAGCCGGACTGGGCGCGGCGCAGGTCGTGGTCCAGGTCGTCGTACTGGGTGGGGGAGAAGCGGATGTCGAAGTCCCCCGCCTCGAGCAGGCGTTCGGTGCGGAACAGGTGGAAGCAGCCCGTCACCGAGAGGCAGGGGCGCAGGGCGTCGAACTGGCCGAAATCCAGCTCCTGCGCGCACAGGGCCGCGAACTCGGGCCGCGTGCCCTGGCCGGGGGGGAGCAGGTTCACGTCCGCGTGCTGCACCCGGCAGGGCGCGGCCAGGTCCACCACCTTGCAGCCCCAGACACCGGCCTGGGGATAGGCGCGCACCGCGTCAGCGAAGCTGGCCTGCCAGTCGGGCGGCACCAGCGCGTCGTCGTCGAGGTAGGCCGTGAAGGCGCAGCCCGATTCCCCGGCGAGGCGCTTGAGCCAGTTGCGCGCAGCCGGTGCGCCGATGTTCACGGGCAGCTCCACAAGCTCCAGCCGCCCGGCGGAGCGGTCCCTCCAGGCTTTGAGCACTCCGGCGGTTTCGGCGGGGCTGGCGTTGTCCAGGGCCAGCACGCGCGCTCCCTCCAGGGAGGATTCGAAGAGGGCGGCCAGGGTGGCGTCCACCTCGGGGGCGCGCCCGCAGGTGTAGAGGCAAACGCAGACCCCGCCGGGGAGGGAGTCCCGGCCGGGCCGGTCCAGCCCGGTCAGGCTGTCGTGGAGCCTGAGAAGGATGCTTGAGTTCCAGGGGGCGCGCTCCAGGGCCTGCCGCCATAGTTCCTGGGCCTGGTTGTCCTCCCCTTGGAGAAAGCGGCAGGTCCCCAGTCTGAACAGGGCCGGGCGCAGCCGCGCCACGCCCTGGTAGAGCTTCGCCGCCACGGCGTGCTCGCCCGTCTGGAAGTGCATGTCCGCCCGGACGAGGGTGCGGGCCGGCTCCAGGGGCTCGGGCCAGCGGGAGTGGAGCATGCGGCCGGTCCAATCCCAGTCGGCCAGCAGGTAGGCCAGATCCAGGGCGTGCTGCCGCCAGAACAGGTTGGCGGGCTCGGCGGCCATGCGCCGCTCCAGCAGGGCGCGCAGGCCGTCGTGGTCGCGTCGCTCCGCAAGGGCCGCCAGGGCGGAGACGTCCGCCGGGGGGTGCCAGCCGGAGGCCGCGGCTCGAACGGCCTGGCGAACGCCGCGCTCCAGGAAGGGCATGCGCGAGTCCATGTCCTGGAGGAGGCGGGCCATGGCCCCGTCCAGTGGGGCGGACTCCCAGGCGGCCAGGGCAAGGTCCAGCCCCAGGCGCGCGGTTTCAGGCCGGGCCAGGGCGGCGCGGGCCATGTCCGTGAGGTGCCTGCGGCCAGCGCCGCCAAGGGCCAGCCCGTAGCGCAACGGCTCGGGCAGGGTGTCGAGGTCGAGGATGTCGTGCATGCGCTCCCCGCGCGGGTGCGGTGTGGCGGACCGGGTCAAGCGGGCCGCCCGGGCCACGATAACCGGCTTGCGTCCGCCGCGCCAGCCTCCTGCGCCCGTCTCTTGTGTCACCCGCTGGCAAGAAGCCACGCGAGGTGCTATGACCGCCCCTAAACAAGGAGCTGCCCATGGAACCCTTCCGCTTCACGCTGAGCACCGTGGAAAAGAACGCCCTGAAGCACCTGGTGCGTGAGGCCATCGCCGCCAAGCTCAACTCCCAGGCCTGCTGGAACCCGCCGCTGCCGCCCACGGAGCGCCTGAAGGAGCCCTTCGGGGCCTTCGTCTGCCTGAGCATCGCCGGGGGCCTGCGCGGCTGCATCGGGCACATCATGGCGGACAAGCCCCTGTGGGATACCATCGGCTGCATGGCTGTCTCCGCCGCCTTCGAGGACCCGCGCTTCCCGCCCCTCTCCAAGAGCGAGTTCGAGGAGGTGGAGGTGGAGATCTCCATCCTGGGGCCGGTGACGCCCTGCCCGGACCCGGAGCTGGTGGAGGTGGGCCGCCACGGGCTGATCGTGGTCCAGGGCCACAGGCAGGGCCTGCTGCTGCCCCAGGTTCCGGTGCAGTGGCGCTGGGACAAATACACCTTCCTGGCCCAGACCTGCCGCAAGGCCGGGCTGGAGCCCGAGGCCTGGCGTTCGCCCAAGACGCACATCTACTGGTTCGAGGCCGAGGTGTTCTAGGATTTCCCGGACTGGGCCGGGGATGGCTGAGGGGCGCGGGCGACGGGCCCGCGAGCGGCCGTCACCGGCGCGGAGCCGGACAGGATGTCAGGACGGCTCGATGCGCCGCTCCGGGCGGCCTGCACGGTGCGGGTGGGGCGCTTCACGCGCCGGTCTGGCTGAAGGGTCTTGTTGCGGCGGATCAGGCGGCCCAGGTGGCGGCCTTGCCGCGCAGGGGCGAACACCAGGAGAGGGCCATCTCGTAGGCCTGGTTCACGGCCTTCATCATCTCTTCGTCGCCGCCCAGGTCCGGGTGGTGGCGGCGGGCCTGCTTGCGGTAGGCGGCCTTCACCTCGTCGGCGGAGCAGGGGTAGGTCAGGCAGAGCAGGGCGCAGGCCTGGGTCAGCGTCATCCTGCCGTTCCCGAGGGGCGACTTGTGGTTGCGCTGCCTGTAGTCCTGGTAGCTGGAGCCTCCGCCCGGGCCGGTGGTGCGGTGGCGGCTCTCCTGCTCGGAGCGGGCCTGCTGCGCGCGCTGCTGGCCGTCCTGGGCCGAGCCGCGGGCCTGGTGGGACGATCCCTGCCGCCCGGCACCGAAGTTCGTGCCTCCCGAAGCCTGTCCGCCAGAAGAGCGCCCGCCCGAAGCCTGCGCGCCAGAAGCCTGCCCGCCAAATGTCTGCCCAGCGGACCGCTGCCCCGAGGATGCCGTCTGCTCTTTGGAGCGCGTGCTCCAGGAGAAGCCTGAACCGGCCTGCCGGTCCTGCCCGGTGGTGTAGTAGCGGGCTCCCGCGGCGCCTGCCCCCGAATCGCCCGTGAAGCTGGTCCCGGCCTTGCCGTTGAAGGCCGACCCGGCCTGCCCCGCCCGTGCGGACTGGCCGGACTGTGCGGCCTTGGAGGACTGATACGGGCCGGACGCGTCCGCCTTGGCGGAGAAGCCCGCCCCAGCGCCGCCGGCTGCCGAGCCGGGATTGCCGCCGCTTGCGGCGCCCCTGGCGGAGGAGAAGGTGGTCTGTCCGGTTGTCTGCTGGCTGTTCTGGGCGGTGCGGAAAGTTGTCTGGCGGGTGGTGGAGCTTTGAGCGGACTGCGCGCGGGAGCCGGCGGCTCCTGTGGTTTTACGGGCACCGGCGGCGGAGCCGCTGGTCCGATGCCCAGGCCGTCCGCCGGACTGGGCGGACCGCCAGGCGCGCCCGGCGCTCTGGTAGTGTTCCCCGGCGGACCGGAGGTTGTCCAGAACCTTGCGCAGGTGGTGCAGAATGTCGCGCAGCATGTCCCGGGTGTCGGTGAGGCGTTTCTCCAGCACACCCCAATCGGCGTCGGAATACCCGGTGGCCCGGTTCCTGGCGGATGTGGAGGTATGTTGGCTGGTATGCTGCATGCTGTTCGGGCCGGGCGCCGGTATGCACCGGCCTGCTGGGGTGATCGCGCGACAGGAAAGTACGCCGTATTGCCGCTTTATGTTTCGCTACAACACATGAGGCCGGATGGCAAGGACGGCGGGCCATCTCGCCGGCCCCCCCCGGCCAGGGCGGGGACTCAAAAATGCCTTGAACCGGCCACGTTCAGAGGGTAATATTCTCAATTTGAGGGGGCGGTCCGGCCGGTGTTGCCAGCCGGGTACTCGCATGGCGCCGCCCCGATGCACCCCCAGAGCCAAGGACCGCTCATGAGCACCCCCGACGCAGAGATCGCCAAGCCGTTCGTGCAGGCCACGAAGCACGTCCTCTCCACCATGGCCATGCTCGACCCGGCCCCGGGCAAGCCCTACGTGAAGAAGAACAACAACGCCGCCGGCGATGTGTCCGCAGTGGTCGGCCTCACAGGCGACAAGCACGGCAGCATCTCCATATCCTTCAGCAAGAAGTGCGCTGTGGCCATCGTCAAGAACATGCTCGGCGACGACGTGCAGGACATCATCCAGGACGCCAAGGACGCCGTGGGCGAGATCACCAACATGATCTCAGGGCAGGCCCGCGCCGGACTCTCCCAGATGGGCCTGACCATGCAGGCCTCCACCCCCACCGTGATCTTCGGGGACAACCACACCATCACCCACGTGACCACCGGCCCCGTGATCGCCATCCCATTCAGCACACCGCACGGCGATTTCACCGTGGAGTTCTGTTTCGAGTAGCGGCAGCCCCATGCAGCTCTCCTTCCTGGCCACGGCACTGGGCACGGCGGCTTTCGCCCTGGCGGTCTCGCACACGTTCCTGGCCGGGCGGTGCATGGCCAGGGCCAAATGCGGCGGCCCGCACCACGGGGTGTGGCATCTGCTGGGCGAGGTGGAGGCGGTGTTCGGCTTCTGGGCCGGCGTATTCCTGGTGCTGCTGGCGGTGTTCTCCGGACCTTCCGGCGCCGTGGACTACATCGAATCCATTTCCTTCACGGAGCCGGCCTTCGTGTTCGCCATCATGCTGGCGGCCTCGGCCAAGCCCGTCGTGAGCATCTCGTCCCGGGTGATTTTCGCCCTGGCGGCCCGCATCCCGCTGCCCAGGGGGCAGGCCGTGTGCCTCACCGCGCTGACCGTGGGCCCGCTCATGGGCTCGTTCATCACCGAGCCCGCGGCCATGACGGTCACGGCCCTGATCCTCTACCTGGCCTATTTCCGCCACCCCCTGCCCGATCCGCTCAAGTACGCCTTGCTGGGCACGCTGTTCGTGAACGTCTCCATCGGCGGCGTGCTCACCCACTTCGCGGCCCCGCCGGTGATCATGTGCGCCCCCGCCTGGGGCTGGGGCACCGGGCACATGCTCGCCAATTTCGGCTGGAAGGCCGCCCTGGCGGTTGTGGCCAACGCCGTGCTGGTGACCCTGCTCTTCGCCAGGCGTCTGCGCACGGTGGAGATCCAGTTCTCCGCCGCCAAGGGCGAGGAGATTCCCGGGTGGATCACCGCCGTGCACATGCTGGTGCTGGTGCTGCTGGTGGCCCTGCTGCACCACCCGACGGCCTTTATGGCCGTCCTGGTGCTCTTCCTGGGGTTCATGGCCGCCTACGCCGAGCACCAGACCGAGCTGATGCTGCGGCCCGCGCTCCTGGTGGGGGTTTTCCTGGCCGGGCTGGTGATTCTCGGGCCGCCGCAGCGCTGGTGGGTGCAGGCCCTGATCGAGCGCATGGACACCTCGGCGCTCTACTTCGGCTCGGCCCTGCTCACGGCAATCACGGACAACGCCGCCCTGACCTACCTCGGCACCCTGGTGCCAAACATATCCGACCCCAGCAAGCACGCCCTGCTGGCCGGGGCGGTCACCGGCGGCGGCCTGACGGTCATCGCCAACGCCCCCAACCCCGCAGGCTACTCAATCCTCAAGTCCGGTTTCAAGGGCGGGGCCATCAGCCCGATGTGGCTGTTCGTCGGGGCCCTTGTCCCTACGTGCGTGGCGGCCGCCGCCTTCCTGATTCTTCCCTGAGTCCGCCCGGCCCGCCCCCGAAGGGTCTTTGCCTTGCGGGCGCAGCTGGCGTATGAGTGCGGACAACCGGAGCCCACCATGTTCAAGATATGTGCGATACTTCTCCTGGCGCTGATCCCCGCCCAGTTCTCCGCCCTGCCGCTGCGCGCCCAGGCGCCAGCCCCGGCTTCCGTGCTGGCCCAGCCCGAGAGCCAGCCCTCTCCCGTGGCCCTGAGCTGGGAGCTGGCCACCGTGCCAGGGCGCGGCAACGTGGCCGTGCTCTGGCTGACACCGGCCCCCGGCTATAAAACCTATGGCAACGACCCCGGCGAGACCGGCCTGCCCACCCGGGTGCAGGCCGTGGCCACGCCTCAGGGGGTCCCGCTCCCCGTGCTCTATCCGCCCGGCAAGTCCGCGCGCGATCTCTTCGAGCCCGACAAGACTGTCAACGTCTACGCCGGGCCCACGCCGGTGTTCATCCTGCTGCCGGAGCCGCTGCCCGAGGGCTACGGGGTGGACGCCCGCGTGACCCTGCTGGCCTGTTCCGACTCCAGCTGCTGGCCCTTGAGCCTTGAGAACAGCTTCTCCTCCAGGGAGGCTCCCAACCCGCCGCGCGCGGATTCGCGCCCCTGGTGGCCCCTGCTGGAGAGCCTGGTGAACAGCGGCGGCGGGGTGGTGCAGGCCACCACCGGCGAGCCCGAGGCCGCCCCCGGAGAGGCCCCGGAGCAATGGAGCTTCACCCCGCGCTCGCCGCACCCGGCTCTCGAGGTGGACAGCATCCTCAAGGCAATCCCCCTGGCCCTGCTGGCCGGATTCCTGCTGAACCTGATGCCCTGCGTGCTGCCCGTGGCCTGCCTCAAGCTCTCCGGGCTGCTGGCCACCTGCCGGGAGGGCGAACAGAACTGCGACCGCCACGCCGTCATCCGCGAGCACAACATCTACTTCGCCCTGGGCGTGGTGCTCTACTTCACGGGGCTGGCGCTCATCCTGGGGCTGGCGGGCCTGGCCTGGGGCCAACTGTTCCAGCATCCGGGGCTGATCCTGGGCGCGGCCGTGGTGCTGTTCTCCATGGGGCTCTCCCTGTTCGGGGTGTTCCACCTGCCCGTGGTGGATCTGAAGTTCGCCTCCCACCATGGGCGCAGCCCCAAGGCCCAGGCCCTGGTGACGGGGCTGCTGGCCACGCTGCTGGCCACGCCGTGCTCCGGGCCCTTCCTGGGCGGGGTGCTGGCCTGGACGCTCATGCAGCCGGTGCCGGTGGTCATGGCGGTGTTCATTGGCATCGGGGTGGGCATGGCCTCGCCCTACCTGGCCCTGGCCCTGCGGCCCGAGCTGGTGCGCTTCGTGCCCCGGCCGGGCGACTGGATGACCCGGCTGGAGAAGATCGCGGGATTCGTGATCATGGCCACGGTGCTCTATTTCCTCTCCATCCTGCCCGCCGGGCTGCTGCTGCCCGCCCTGGCGGCCCTGCTGGCCACGGCCGTGGCCTGCCACGTCTGGGGGGCCTGGACCAGCCTGAACCAGTCCGCGCTCACCCGCTGGAGCATCCGCGCGGTGGCCTTGGCCTTCGCGGTGGCCGCCTGCGTCTGGGCCCTGTCGCCCCCAGCCCCCAAGGACGCTGGCTGGGCCGCCTTCAGCCCCGCCGCCTTCGACAAGGCCCTGGGCAAGGAGTACCTGCTGCTCGACTTCACGGCGGACTGGTGCCCCACCTGCAAGGCCCTGGAGAAGACCGTGCTGACCCCGGACAAGCTCGCCTCCCTCCGGGCACGCTACGGCTTCACGGCCATGCGCGTGGACCTGACCCGCGAGGACCCGGCCGCCATGGCCCTGCTGCGCGCCCTCGGCTCGGCCTCCATCCCCGTGGCCGCGCTTTTCCCCAAAGGCGAAGGCGCGCGGAGCCCCGTGGTGCTGCGCGACATCTTCACCGCCTCGCAGTTGGAGCGAGCCATGGGCGAGGCGTTCGGGAAGGGGAAATAGAAGAGGGGAGAGGGCGGAAGAAGACCGGAGAGTCAAGACTCCTCCGGCGGGCAAAGGGCCTTCGGCCCTCCGCACTCCCATTCCGCTTCGCGTTCAGTACAGCTTGCGGAACTGGTTCACGATGGCGGCGGGCAGGGTGATGACGCCCTTGAACATCTTCATGATCGTCTCCCCGAGTATGCGGGACTTGTCCACGTCCACCCTGGGGTCGTAAAGCGGCCCGCTGATGCGCACGGGCAGCTCGCCCACGTCGCGCACCACGGCGATCAGGTTCAGGTCGATGCGCTCGTCGGAGAGGCTGACCCATCCATCGCCCTTGGCCGTGATGTCTGGGCCGAGCATGGCCACGTCGCGGCTGATAGCCAGGCCCTCGCGGGCGGTGAAGTGCGCGCCCAGGCTGTCGAAAGGCAGGCTCTCGGCGTCGGTGGGCGGAGGAAGCTGGCGGCTGGCGGCCCCGGGTTCGCGCAGCACCAGCCTGCCCCCCTTCACCTCGAAGCGGGCAGTCCCGGCGGCGTGGCGGCGCAGGGCCTTTTCCGTGGCGCCCCAGGTCTCCACGTTCACGTGGAATTCGCCGCTGCCCCTGGTCATTGTTTCTGCTCTAGCCACGGCGCGCAGCAGGGGCGAGGCCTCGAAGCCCACCAGGGCCAGGTCGAACTGGGCTTTGAGCTCCTGCCCGCGCGCATCGCCGCGCACGTCCATCATGAACGACCCCCCGTAGAACTGCTGGGACGAGTGCATGATGCGGAAGCGCCCGCCCTGGGCCGTGACCGTCAAGAGCGAGTTTTCCCAGACCAGCTTGTCGCGCACCAGCCTGCCGAAACGGACCTTGGCGTCCATGTTCAGGGCGCGCAGCTCCTGCATGGGCAGGGTGGAGTCGGGGCGCTTGTTGGGGTCTTCGTCCTGGACGATGGGGAACAGGCGGTCCAGGTCCAGGTTGCCGACCGCCAGGTCCGCGCGGGTGGTCTGGCCGGTGAGCGTGGCCGAGCCCGTGATGGTGGTGTCGTCCAGGGCGGCCTGGATGCGGGTCAGGCGGACGTCCTTGAGGTTGCCGCCCACTTCGGTCGAGAACCGGGCCTTGCGCCACAACTCCGGCGCGGCCTTGGCCGGTAGGGCGATGCCCGTGCGCTGGGCCGCATCGCGCGGGGAGAACTCCGGCACCTCGACGGAGCCCGAGAGCTGCATGCCCCCCTGGCCCGGCTGCCCGGTGAGGGAAGCCTTGCCGGTGACGCCTTCCATGTTCAGCTCCACGCCGGTGACGCCGAAGGAGCCCTTCTCGAAATCCGTGTCCAGCTTGCCAGCCCAGGTGGCCCGCAGGGGCTTGCCGGGGCGCAGGGGCACGTCCACGGCCAGGCTGCCTTCAAGTTTCGGCTGGCGGAACCAGAGGGGCTTTCCGCCCACGCCCAGCCCGGCCTGCCCCTTGAGCTCGGTCTGCAGGGAGCGCAGCTGCCCGGGGGACTCCATGCGCAGCGAGCCGGTCACGTCGGCGAGGGCCGATTCGCGGGGTTTCTCCCCGCCAGTGGCCGGGGCGGGCTTGGAAGCGACCTTGAGGCTGAGGGACGTGCGGGTCAGCGGCCAGGCCTGGTTGGGGGTCTGCTCCTGGCTGAAGGCCACGGTGCCGATGCCCATCTGAAGGTCGGCCTGGCCGTGCATGGACCGCCAGAGCGGCTCGCCGGAGCGGGCCGAGGCCTCCAGGCTGAGGCGGCCTTCGAGCGGCCCGGTAAGGCGCGGAGCCTGCGGGGCCAGGGCCGACAGCTGCGCCCCGTGCACCCCGCTGGCGGCCAGGGTCAGGCTGCCGCCGTGCCTGCCGCCGGAGTGCTGGTATTCCAGCGATCCGTTCAGTTTTCCGCCCAAGCCCGCGGCCGTGAGGGTGCCCAGGTGCAGGGAGTCGGGCCCGGCTTGCCCTGCGAGCTGGACGTCGTCGAACTCGCCCAGGGGAGTGGTCAGGCGCTTCACGGCCACGCGGCCGTCCAGGGTCAGGGGGGGCAGGGGGTTGTCCCCCCCAGGGCCGAACAGGGTCGCGGCCTGCTGCAGGCGCTCGGTGTCCAGCCGGTCGGCGGCGAGGTCGAGGCTGAGTCGCCCGGCGGCGATTCCCGCCCGGCCCGTGACGCGGGAGCCGCCCGCGCGCAGGTCCAGGTCGGTCAGCTCGGCCAGGCGGTCCTCCCCGCCGGGCAGGCGCAGGCTGAAGGAGGCGCTGCCCCCGCCAAGGGCGCGCCAGGCCGCCGCGAGGTTCTCCGTGAGCCAGGGCGGGTTCCAACCCTGGGGCATGTCGCCCAGGGCGAAGCGCACCGTTGCGCCCAGGGCGGAATCCTTGGCCGCCCCTTCCAGGGACAGCTCGGCGGCCTTGGCCGGGGCGGCTTGCCCGGGGGCAAGGGCCTGCAGCACGGCCTGGCAGGAGAGGCCGGGGGGGCCGGGCGCCAGGGAGGCGCGCAGATCCGCCGTGAGCAGGGCCTGGGGCGTGCGCGCCGTGAAGGGGTAGATGCGCAGCGCGCCGTTTTCCGCCTTGGCGCTCAGCTCCGCCTCGGAGATGTCCACCCCGTCCAGCCTGAGATGTTTGCCCTTGAAGTGGCCGCGCACGGACTCCAGGCCTGCTCCGGGCGCGCTGCCCATGAAGGAGCCGCGCAGGGCGTCGGTCAGGGCGGGCATGCGCGCTGGGGTCCAGAGAGCCAGGTCCACGCCGTCGGCGCGAACGTCGAAATCGAGCTCGCCCCCGATGATCCCGGCCCAGCCGGAGACGCGGCCCTGTTCGTGGCGCAGGCTGAACGACTCGGCCTTCCAGCCCGCCGGGCCGTAGTTGAGCACCAGCGCGGCCTCCACATCGGCTTCGTCCGGGGGGCGGCGCAAGGCCGGGGTTTCGCGGCCGTTGGGGGCGCGCAGGGCCGGGCCGGAGGCCGGGTCCACGCCCAGCAGCGAGGCCCAGGCTCCGTGGCGGCTGGCCGTGGCGGAGAGGTTCAGGGCCATGTAGGGGGTCTGCTCGTAGATGCCCGCCGCGTTGACCTGCCCGGTCACGCGCGCGCCCAGGCCCTCCAGCACCAGTTGGGAAATCTCGAAGGCCCCGGCCTCGCCGTGGAAGCCCACCCGGCCGGAATACTGCATCCTGCCGCTTGGCCTGCCCTCTGCCTCGGGCAGGTCCAGCCAGCCCGCGGCCTGGGAGCTGCGCACGAACACGTGGCCCCCCGTGGGTCCGTAGCTGCCTTGTCCCTGGGCGTGCAGCTCGCCCTTGAGGCCCAGGGGCAGCACCGTGAAGTCGCAGGAGACGGAGAAATCAAAGGGGCTGGCCGGGGTGGTGTTCAGGTTCAGGCGGCGCACGTCGATGTTGGAGCCGGTGAGCTGGTCGGTGAAGTGCACGCTGGCGTTCCACAGGCGCAGGCCCGTGGGCAGGCGCTGGGCCTCCCAGCCGCTCGGGGCTGGCGGCAGCGGGCGGGAGGAGATGTCCACCGGCTGTGGCGTGCGCCAGTTCTCCTGGCCCTGGGCGTTGCGCTCCAGGTTGAGCGTGGCGCTGGAGAGCGAGACGGAATCCACCACGACGCGCTTGCGGATCAGGGCCAGCAGGTTCAGCTCGATGGTGGAGGAGTCCACGCTGACCAGGGGCTGCGGGCCGAAGCCCGGGCTGTTGGCCACGGTGACGGGGCCGGTGCGCAGGCCGAACCAGGGGATCATGGTCAGGCGCACCTCGCCCTTGATGTCCACCGGGCGGTAGAGCGCGCCCTCAAGGGCGGACTGGGCCTGGGCGCGCAGCACATCCTGCCCGATGAGCCGGGTCAGGGCCAGCGGGGTCAGGTAGGCCAGCAGGCCCGCAAGGAGGACCACGGCCAGCGTCAGGCGCAGGGAGGAGAGAATCCGCCGGGCCTTCGGCGGGGTCGGGGCCGCCGGGGCGTCCGGGTCATTGGTCGGGGTGGTGTCGTTTCTCATGGCGCGAGGGTCGAGCGGGGCTCGAACAGTGAGCAAGCATAGACCCTTACCGCGCCCGGTTCAAGGGGCGCGGCATGAAGGGATGGTTACAGTCCCAGCAGGGCGTGGACGGCCTCCATGTCCAGGTTACGGCGCACCACGGCGGCCAGGCGGTCCAGGGCGGCGTCCACGGCCGCGTCCTCCCCGTCGCCCGAAACGTGGCGCTCCAGCGGAGCGAGGCCCTTGCGGGCGCGCAGGGCGTCCAGCCACCAGCCCCGAAAACCGTCCGCGTCGAAGAGCCCGTGCAGGTAGGTGCCCCACACGCCGCCCATGCGGCCCCAGCCCAGGGGGCGGCCGTCAACACGGGTGAGCAGCGCGGGCGCGCCGCTATCCTTGGCGGCCACGGCGTCGGCCATGGTCTCGCCGTGGTGGATCTCGTAGCCGCGCAGGGTGTGGCCCGAGGCGGCGTGGAGGGCCGCGGTGCGCAGGAGCGTCTTCTCGGGCATCAGCTCCGTCACCAGGGGCAGCAGGCCCAGGCCCGCCTCCTCGCCCCGGTCCGACTCCAGGCCCAGCGGGTCCAGGATGCGCGCGCCAAGCATCTGCAGCCCGGCGCACACGCCCACGATCTCTACGCCGCCCAGCCGCGCCACGGCGTCGGCCAGGCCCGCCGCGCGCAGGTGCGCCAGGTCCGCCAGGGTGTTCTTGCTCCCGGGCAGGATCAGGGCGTCCGGGCGGCCCAGCTCCTCGGGGGAGCGCACCACGCGCAGGCCCACGTCCGGTTCGCGGGCCAGGGCGTCGAAATCAGTGAAATTCGAGATGTGGGGCAGGTCAAGCACGGCGATGTCCAACGCTGAGATGCCGGGTTCGCGGGGGCCGCTTAAGCCGAAACCGCCCTGCTTGAAGCTGACCGAGTCCTCCTCGGGCAGGCCCAGGGGCTCGATGTTGGGCACCACCCCGAGCACGCGCTTGCCCGTGGCCGCGCGCATGTACTCCAGGGCCGGGTCCAGCAGGCTCGGGTCCCCCCGGAAGCGGTTCAGCACGTAGCCGCCCACCATGGCCCGCTCGGACTCGGAGAGCAGCTCCATGGTGCCGCACAGGGCCGCGAACACCCCGCCCCGGTCGATGTCGCCCGCCAGGAGCACCCTGGCCCCGGCGTGGGCGGCCATGGCCATGTTCACCATGTCGTGGTGCTTGAGGTTCACCTCGGCCGGGCTGCCCGCGCCCTCCAGGATCACGGCCTCGAACTCCCCGGCCAGGGAGTCGTAGGCCAGTTTCGCGGCCGCGAAGGCCGTGGGCTTGTAGGCCACGTACTCGCGCACCCGCATGTTGCCCACGGGCCTGCCCATGACGATCACCTGGGAGCCGGTGTCCGAGCAGGGCTTGAGCAGCACGGGGTTCATGCGCGCCTGGGGGGCCAGGCCGCAGGCCTGGGCCTGGAGCACCTGGGCGCGGCCCATCTCCTCGCCCCAGGGGGTCACGCAGGAGTTGAGCGACATGTTCTGGGACTTGAACGGGGCCACGCGCACGCCGTCCTGCTTGAGAATCCGGCACAGGGCCGCCGCCAGCACGGACTTGCCCGCGTTGGAGGTGGTGCCCTGGATCATCAGCGCGGGAGTGCGCCGTTTCCGTATGGCGCGCTGCCGCGCCGGGGCCAGCTCGGCCTCCAGGGCTTCAAGCAGGCGCTCGCTGTCGGCTCGGGCGCGCACGGCCACGCGGAAGAAGCGGGTGTCCAGGCCCTCGAAGTTGGAGCAGTCCCGGATGGCGATGCGCCGGGCCAGCAGCCGGGCGCGCAGGGCAGGGACATCTCCAGGCGCCAGGGGATTTTCCAGGCGGCAGAGCAGGTAGTTGGCGGCTCCGGGGAAGACCTCGACGCCCGGGAGCGCTGCCAGCCCGGCCGACAGTTCGCGGCGCAGGGCGGCGGCGTTCTCCCGCGAGCGGGCCTCGAACTCTTGGTCGGCCATGGCGCGCAGGCCCACGGCCTGGGCCAGGGTGTTGACCGACCACGGGGAGAGCTGCGCCCGCACCAGCTCGGCCAGCTCGTCCCCCGCGCAGAGCAGGCCAAGCCTGAGCCCTGGAATGGCGAACATCTTGGTGAGCGAGAGGAGCACCGCCACGTTGGCCGGGCGGTCCCGCACCAGGCTCTCGAAGCCCTCCACGAAGCTGCCGAAGGCCTCGTCGGCCACGAACAGGCAGTCCGGCCGGGCGGCGGCCATGCGGCGCACCATGTCCGCCGGGACGTCGCGGCCGGTGGGGTTGCCGGGCCTGCCCAGGAACGCGGCGCTCCCCGGGCGCAGCATCGCAAGCAGAGCGGCCTCGTCCAGCCGGAAGCCGTCCTCGTGGCTCAGGATCAGGCTCTCGGCCGTCAGGCCAGCGCGTTCGCAGGCGGTGCGGTAGTCCACGTAGGCGGGCGCGGGGATCACGGCGTGGGTGGCGCCCAGGCCCGCCATGGCCCGGGCCAGGGCGAAGAGCAGGTCGCTGGTGCCGTTGCCAGCCACAAGTTGCGTTTCAGGAACGCCGTAGCGGCCCGAGGCGGCGGCCAGCAGCGCCCGGCAGTGCGGGTCCGGGTAGTGCGCCAGGGAGGACACCGCCGAGGATATAGCGGGGCGCAGCCACTCGGGCGGCCCCAGCGGGTTGATGCTGGCGGAGAAGTCCAGGATGTCCTCTGGCGCGCATCCGGCGGCTTTGGCCAACTGCGCCACGTCGCCGCCGTGGTGGGACTGGGTCATGCGCGCCAGGCCTCGTCGTCCAGGCCCCAGGTCCGCGCGGCGGCTCCCATCAGGGCCTTCACCTCCGGTTCGGCCATGCGCCGGGTGAGCGCCACCAGGTTGATGGGGATGCCCAAGGCCCCGCCCGGCCACACGGCCAGCTCCTGCCCGAGAACCTGTGAGCGGGCCATGTCGTCGCGCAGTAGGGAGAGGCCCTTTCCCGCGGCCACCAGGGCGCGGATGGTGCTTTCGTCGTTGATCACGGCGGCGGTCCTGGGTTCGCAATCCGCGTCCTTGAGCAGGCCCTTGGCCATTTCCACGAAGGGGCAGCGCTCGTGGAACCAGACCCAGGGCAACGCGGCCAGGTCGGCCACAGTGGCTTCGCGCAGCCGTTCGCTCCAGGCGGAGGGGCCAACCACGCGCACGCAGGCCATGGCCAGGGGCAGGGCGGTGAGCTGGGGGTCGCCGGAGAAGTCGCCGTAGGCGAAGCCCGCGTGGACGTTCCCTGCTTTGAGGGTCTGGGCCACATCGTAGGAGTCGCAGCAGTTCACGTGCAGCAGCGCCTCGGGGTGGTTGGCCGCGAGCTGGGCCACCATGCCCGGCAGGCGCAGGAAGTCGGGGTCGGTGTTGCGTGTGATGACCACGTCGCCCACCACCTCTCCGCGCAGGGCCCGGGCCTGGTCCACCAGCGCCTGGGTGCGGGCCAGGGCCTCGTGGGCCGTGGCGCACAGCCGCCTGCCGCAGTCGGTCACGTCCATGCCGCGCGCCGAGCGCGAGAAGAGGTTCACGCCCAGCTCCTCCTCCAGGGCCTTCACGTGGGCGCTGACCGCGGGCTGGGAGAGGTGCAGCCGCTCGGCCGCGCGGGAGAGGTTGCCCTCCTCGGCCACGGCCACGAAAGTGCGCAGGTGGTAGAGTTCCATATCCTTCACCGATCCTAAAGGGTGCCTTCAGGCATTGCGATTGGCGCGGCAACGCCGGGCCGGTCTATACGTGCGGCCATGAACTCAGGCGATCATATCCTTTGCCAGGGATCCGAGCAGGGCCACGGCCGCCTCCACGCGGGCGGCGTCGGGGATGCAGTAGCTGATGCGCAGGCAGTCCCCGAAGCGGTCCTGGGAGGAGAAGATTGCCCCCGGGGCCACGGTGATGCCGTGCTCCAGGGCCCTGTTCATGAAGGCCACGGTGTCCACCTGGCCGGGCAGCTCCAGCCACATCACGGAGCCGCCCTGCGGCCGCGTGGCGCGGGTCCCCTGGGGGAAGTGGCGGCCCACCAGGGCGTACATGGCCTCCATATGGGCCTTCACCGCCGGACGCAAGCGCTTGAGATGGCGGTGGTAGTGCCCGGAGCGCAGGTATTCTGCCACGGCCATCTGGGTGGGCGTGGCGGTGGAGACGTTGATGGTGGCCTTGATCTCCAGCGCCTTGTTCATGAAGCGCCCGGGCAGCAGCCAGCCCACGCGGTAGCCAGGCGAGATGGTCTTGGAGAAGGAGGAGCAGTGCAGCACCATCCCCTCCCGGTCGAAGGCCTTGCAACACTTGGGGCGCTCGGGGCCGAAGTGCATGTCGCCGTAGACGTCGTCCTCGATGAGCGGCACGCCCCGCGCCGCCAGCAGGGAGACCACCTCGGCCTTGGCCTCCTCGGGCATGAGCGCGCCGTCGGGATTGTTGAAATTGGGCGTGAGCACGCAGGCGGCCACCCGGAAGCGGTCCACGGCCTGGGCGATGTCGGCAGGGCGCACGCCCCCGTCCGGGCGGGAGGGCACCTCCACCACGCGCAGGCCCATGTTCTCCAGCATGTGCAGGAAGCAGTAGTAGCTGGGCGTGGCGATGACCACCGTGTCCCCGGCGCGGGCCACGCAGCGCAGCGCGATGTGCAGGGCCTCCATGGCCCCGGCCGTGATCATGGTGTCGGCCACGCCGCACTCGGCCCCGGCCTCCATCATGCGCAGGGCGATCTGGCGGCGCAGGGGCTCGTGGCCCTCCACCGAGCCGTAGAAGCCCACGCGCTCGCCCTCGTCGCGCAGCACCTGGCCCAGGATGCGGTTGAGCTGGTTCAGGGGCAGCAGGGTCTCGGCGGTGCGGGCCACGCCCAGGGGCAGGGTGTCGCGGCGGGACATGTTGGCGAGCACCGTGCGGATGAGCTCCGCGCGGTTGAGCGGCGCGGGCGGGGCGGACGGGTCCGGGCCGGAGCTCACGCCCGTATCGGGGATGGGCAGGCTGGACTTTGCGCCCCGGATGAAGAAGCCGGACTTGGGCCTGGCCTCCAGCACGCCCTCGCTCTCCAGCCGGGCGTAGGCCTGGGAGGCGGTGGAGAGGCTCACGCGCATGGCCGAGGCCAGGCGGCGCAGGGAGGGGGCCTTGTCCCCGGGGCCAAGCGCCCCGGAGGCGATCATCTCCAGCAGGCTTACGCGCACGGTCTCGTAGAGGTAGGCGTCGGAGTTCATGGCCTCGTCCCGGGCGAACTGTATTGGTTGAAATCGACGTATTCTGTGTCTGTACTGGTAACAGATTCTATGGCGTAAGCAAAGCGTCAAAAGCAAGGAGGACACCATGGCGAAGGACACCACACCCATGCAATGGCCCCAGGAGCAGGCGGGCCTGCTCGACGACCTCTGGGCGGCCCTGGCCGGGACCGCGCCCGTGAGGAGGATGCTCGGGTTCTTGAGGGGCGGCCGGAGGGCCGCCCGGCCCGCCGGAGGGATGCGCATGGCCCTGGCCGAAGGGCAGAGCGCCATGCTTACCGGCGGAGCGAAACTCAGGGTGGACTGCCTGCAGGGCCGGGCCCTGGTGGCATGTCCCGCCAGGAGTTCCGGCGAGGTGCTCGAACCCGGCGAATGGCTGTGCATGGAGGCGGGCGGCGGCGTGAGCGTCACGGCCCTGGACTCGCCGGCGGAGTTGAGCTTCGGCTGGCGCTGACGGCGGCGGAAGGATCGGCCAAACCCCTTGGCAACAGGGGGAAAACTCGGCTAGTAGTGTCCCATGCAGTCCAAGAGTTTCAACGGGTCCAAAACCCGCAAGCCCTGCTTCGAGGGCACCTGCGAGGCGATGGACCGTCTGGGCATCCCGCGCGACTCCAAATGGCGGGCCCTGATCCTGTTCATGCGCTCAATCCGCGACTACGACATCTATTCTGACGACCAGAAGCGCAAGATGCAGGAGCTGGTGGTGGACGTCCTCAAGAAGGGCGACCTCACCGAAGAACGCTTCATGACCGCCTCCCAGCGCTGCGAGGAGATCCTCGCGGCCAAATGGCGGGAGAAGCTGGAGCGCTCCCTGGCGGACATGGCCTCCGCCATCGCCCACTCCAAGGAGATGATCCTCAAGCGCAAGGGCGACCTGCAACTGCTGGAGGTATCCACCCTCACCCAGGTGAGCAGCGGCAACAACCTCGACGAGATGCTCGAATCCATTCGCGGCGGCTTCCAGGACGTCATCCGCTACATGGAGCAGGACGCCAAGGACCTGGAGCGCCTGAGCCGAACCGACGCGCTCACCGGCCTCGCCAACCGCCGCGCCTTCGAGGAGGAGCTGTCCCAGGCCGTGGAGCGGGCCAGAAAGGGCGGCGCCACGCTGTGCGTGCTCATGGCCGACGTGGACCATTTCAAGAAGTTCAACGACGAATACGGCCACATCATCGGCGACCAGGCCCTCTCGGCAGTGGCCTCGGTCATCCGTGAATGCCAGCGCCAACTTGAGGAGGAGGGCACCACGGTCTTCGCCTCGCGTTTCGGCGGCGAGGAATTCACCGTGATCTGCGAGACAAAGGACTCCAGCGGGGAGGAATCCCTGCTCCTGGCGGAGATGATCCGCAAGCGCGTGGAGGCCTACAACTTCGTCATCCGCAACCTCGACGGCGGCATCATGCACACGGGCGTGAAGCTGACCATCAGCCTGGGCGTGGCCTGCCTCAATCCCGCCTGGAAGGACTCCCTGCCCCTGCGCCTGCTCAACGCCGCCGACGAGGCCCTCTACCAGGCCAAGCAGACGGGGCGGAACAGGGTGGTGGCCCGGTAGGGGCATTGCCTGAAAGACCGCCAGCGGGTACACCCACGCAAACACCGTGGGGGGTCTTCATGCCCGCTTCCAGAGTTCTCTGCGCATCCGGCGATACACCGCTCCTGAGTTGGAAAGAGGCCCGCAAGGGCCAGACCTGGCAGGATTCGCTCCTGCCCTCCGCCTGGACCCTGGACCCGAGCGACGCCCTGCTGCGCCTGCGCGCCTCGGGCCTGCGCGACTCCAGACAGCCCTGCCTCCCGGTCTACCTGGCCTGGGCCGCCCAGAACGCAGGCTCCGGCCTGCTGGTGGTGGACGCCTCCGAAGCCTTCGCGGGCGACCAGCTCCCCCTGCACCTGCTCCAGAATTTCTCTTTCGCCCTGGTCGAGGGCCTGGTCACCGCAAGCGCCCTGCTCGGGCGGACCAAGGCGGTGCTGCTGGTGTCTCCCGGCCGCGAGGCCATGGGCCTGGCCCTCGAGGAGTGGCTGGCCAACTCCAGGAGCATGGACGCGGCCGTGCCCGCCATCTCGGTGGAGGTGCGCCCCCACACCCGCGAGCCCGAACGGCCCCCCCTGGCCGTGAACCCCGGGGAGCTGCGCCTCTCCCTGGAGACATGGTGCCGCCTGCCCCTGGCCTTCGAGGCCGCCGAGAACTTCAGGCAGGCCCGGTGCCTGTTCGCCGGTGGAGCCTTCCGGGAGCTTGCTTTGGGTGCGGACGTGCGCGCGCTGCTGGACGGCGGCAAGGGCGGGTCCGATGGGGCTCTCGTGCTGGACGGCGGCCTGGGCGGATTCGCCGCCCCGGGCCAGCCCCTGCGCCTGGACCCCGAACTGCTGCGCGCCCAGGGGCTCGACCCCGGCCTGGACTCCGTGGACGTGCTCGCCCCCGGGCAGTGCCCGGTGGACATCACGCGCCAGGCCCTCTACGCCCACTGGCGGCAGGCCGCCGTGCGCGACGGGCATCCCCGGCGGGGCCTGCTGGCCCGCGCCGCGCGTCTGGCCACTGAGCTGGCCCTGGGCCGCGGCGACAGGGAGCAGCTGGCCGACCTGAACCTCTCGGCCGGTCTCCTTGAAGAGGCCGGACTGTCGGCTGCGGGCACGCTGGCCACCTCCCTGAAGGTCTTCGCCGGGGAGTGGCTGGAGCACGCCGGAGGCGAGTGCGCCACCGGGGCCTGCCGCCGCCGCAGGGTGGCCCCCTGCCAGGAGCGCTGCCCCGCGGGCATCGACATCCCCAATTTCCTCTCCCTCACCGGGCGCGGGGAGCACGGCGCGGCCGTCTCCATCATGGTGCAGGACAACCCCCTCCCCTACGCCTGCGGCCTGGTCTGCCCAGCCCCATGCGAGAAGGTCTGCCTGCGCGGCAAGGTGGACAAGCCCATCCACATCCGGGCCATGAAGGCCGTGTCCGCCAAGGCGGCCATGGCGCAGTCCGGCGGCTATCCCCCGGTGTGCAGCCCCCGCCCGGCCTCGGGCAAGAAGGTCGCCGTGATCGGGGGCGGCCCCGCGGGCCTGGCCTGCGCCTCATACCTGGCGCGTCTGGGCCACGGTGCGGCCATATTCGAGGCCATGCCCGCCCTGGGCGGCATGATGCGCTACGGCATCCCCGAATACCGGCTGCCCAAGGCCATCCTGGACAGCGAGATCGCCACCGTGACCGGCCTCGGGGTGGAGGTGACCACCGGCAAGGCCCTCGGGCGCGACTTCACCCTGGACGACCTGGCCGCCCAGGGCTTCGACGCGGCCTTCCTGGGCCTCGGGGCCTGGTCCAGCCGGGCGCTGGGGCTGGAGGGCGAGGCCCTGCTGACGGGCGTGGTCTCGGGCACGCAGTTCCTGGTGGAGCTGGGCCTGGGGCATAAGCCATCCGTGGGCGAACGGGTGATCGTGGTGGGCGGCGGCAACACCGCCATGGACTGCGCGCGCACGGCCGTGCGCCTGGGCGCGAAGGAAGTCCGCGTGGTGTACCGGCGCTCCCGCACGGAGATGCCCGCCGCCGCCGAGGAGGTGGAGGAGGCCGAGCACGAGGGCGTGCACTTCACCTTCCTGGCCGCGCCCACACGCCTGGTTGGCAAGGGCGGGCGGCTCACCGGCATGGAGGTGGTGACCATGGCCCTGGGCGAGCCCGACGCCTCCGGGCGGCGCAGGCCCGAGCCCAAGCCCGGCTCGGAGCGGGTCATCGCCTGCGACATGATCATCTCGGCCATCGGCCAATTCTGCGACGAGTCCTTCACCAAGGGCGCGGACGGCACCCTGGGCGAGGTCTGCCTGACCAAGTGGCGCACCATCCAGATCAACCCGGCCACCATGGCCACGGACCGCTCCGGCGTGTTCGCCGGCGGCGACGCGGCCCAGGGCCCGGCCACCGTGGTGGAGGCCATCCGCGACGGCAAGCGCGCGGCCTACGCCATCGACGCCCACCTGCGCGGCCAGAGCTTCGATCCCGCCCAGGTGGAGCCGCGCCCCCGCTGGGAGCGCGAGCTGCTCTGCTCGCCCCACGGCTGCGGCTGGAGCGAGCACGCCCGGCCCGAGATCCCCATGGTTCCCGTGTCGGGGCGCAGCCTGAACTTCGACCAGGTGGAGCTGGGCCTGAGCCAGGAGATGGCCGAGAACGAGGCCCGGCGCTGCCTGCGCTGCGACGTGTGCATCGGCTGCGGCCTGTGCCAGCTGGTGTGCTCCGAGGCGGGGGGCGACGCCCTGCGCTTCAAGGAGGTCGACGGCCGCCTGGTGTTCGAGGATTTCGACCGCCCCACCGACAAATGCGTGGGCTGCGGCGCGTGCACGCGCATCTGCCCCACCGGGGCCATGCGCCTGGTGCTGGAGAAGGGGGAGACGTCCATCTCCTTCACCGGGCACGCCATCAGCGAGCTGCCCACGCCCACCTGCCCCGAGTGCGGCAAGCCGCTCCCGGCGGAACAGTACCTGGAGCAGCTGCGCCAGCGCATGGGCGACAAGCTGGCCTCCTCGGCGGGCATGGAGCAGCAGCTCTGCCCAGAGTGCTCCCACAAGCGCAGGGGCATGAGCTTCGTGCGGAACATGCTGCGCTGAACCGGAAAAGCGTGAGGTAGAACCATGGCGCGCCCGACCAAGGCAGGCACGCCGCGCCCGGGCGCGGCCAGGCTCCTCTGGGCGTTGGCCTGCGCCCTGTTGGCGGCCGCGCTGCCCGGGTGCGCCAAGCGCCCCTCGGCCCGGCCCGAGTCCATGCCGCCGGCCGTGCTCCTGCCGGCTGCCCAGGCCGGGATCACGGACGGCCGCGCGCGCTTCCGCGAGATATTGACGGCGGTACTGGCCGCGCGGGGCGGCCCGGCCCAGGGGGAAGCCCCCCTGTGGCGGCTGGCCGGGGAGGGCGGCCCCACGGGCCTGCCGGTGAACCTCGAGCTTTCGCGCGCCGGGCTCACCGTGGTCATGGTGCCGGGCCTGATGGCCGAATGCGTGGCCGACGTGGCCCCCCTGTTCGGCGACGCCCTGGCGGGCCTCGAAGCCCAGGGCTACCGCACGGCGGCCATCCGCACCGAGGGCCGCTCCGGCTGCGAGCGCAACGCCGGGATCATCCGCGACGCGCTCCTGGCCCTGCCCGAGGGCACGCGGGCCATCCTGCTGGCCCACTCCAAGGGAGTCCCCGACAGCCTGACCGCCCTGGCCGCCCACCCCGAGCTGGCCGGGCGCGTGGCGGCGCTGGTGAGCGTCTCGGGCGCGGTGAACGGCTCGCCCCTGGCCGAAGTCATGCCGGATCTGCTGGTGCGCCTGGCGGAGACGCTGCCCTTCTCAGGCTGTGCGCCCGGCCCGCCCGGCGAGGCCCTGGCCAGCCTGCGCCCGGACGTGCGCCTGGCCTGGCTGGCGCGGCACCCCTTGCCGGCCGGAGTGCGCTTCTACAGCCTGCCCGCCTTCGCCGCGAGGGAGAACACTTCCGCCGCGCTGCGCCCGTTCTTCGACATCCTCGCCGCCACGGACCCCTTGAACGACGGCCTCATGGCCTGCCGGGACGCAATCATCCCCGGCTCCACCCTGCTGGGCTACCCCGACGCCGACCACCTGGCCGTGGCCATGCCCTTCGACAAGTCCCGCAACCCGCTGTGGCGCACGGCTTTCAACCGCAACGCCTACCCCCGGGCGGCCCTGGCCGAGGCCGTGGCCCGCTTCGTGGAGGAAGACATCACCCGCAACGCGCCTTGACCCGGCCGCCCGCCGCGCGTATCTGATCGACTAGCCAGGAAATTTTTCACGCAAGCGGGCACCCATGGAACAAAAGCACCACTTCACCATCTGGTACGTCATCGCGGCCTTCTGGGCCCTCATCATCGTGCAGGACTACTACGTCCGGTCCTATGGCCCCAAGACCATGGACTATTCCGAGTTCCTCAAGGAGCTCAAGAACGGCAACATCGTCGAGGTGGCCATCGGCCAGGGCTCCATCCAGGGAAAGATGAAGGTCGTAACCGACGGCCAGCCCACTGAGCAGCGCTTCGTGGCCCTGCGCGTGGACCCCGAACTTTCCGACGAGCTCTCCAAGTACAATGTGACCTTCCGGGGCCAGGTCGAGTCCACCTTCCTGCGCGACATCCTGAGCTGGGTGCTGCCCGCGGTGATCTTCTTCGCCATATGGATGTTCGTCATGCGCCGCTTCAACCCCGGCGACCAGCTGCTGGGCGTGGGGCGCAGCAAGGCCAAGATCGTGGCCGAGTCGGACCTGACCACCACCTTCGCCGACGTGGCCGGGTGCGACGAGGCCAAGGAGGAGCTCAAAGAGATCGTGGACTTCCTCACCGAGCCCGGGCGCTTCCAGAACCTGGGCGGGCGCATGCCCAAGGGCGTGCTCCTGGTGGGGCCGCCGGGCACGGGCAAGACCCTGCTGGCCCGCGCCGTGGCTGGCGAGGCCCACGTGCCGTTCTTCTCCATCTCCGGCTCGGAGTTCGTGGAGCTGTTCGTGGGCATGGGCGCCTCCCGCGTGCGCGAACTGTTCACTCAGGCGCGCGAGAAGGCCCCCTGCATCATCTTCATCGACGAGCTGGACGCCATCGGCAAGGCGCGCGGCGTGGGCGGCTTCGGCGGGCACGACGAGCGCGAGCAGACGCTCAACCAGCTCCTGGTGGAGATGGACGGCTTCGACCCTCGCGTGGGCGTGGTGATCATGTCCGCCACCAACCGCCCCGAAACCCTGGACCCGGCCCTGCTGCGCGCCGGGCGCTTCGACCGCCAGGTGCTGGTGGACAAGCCCGACCTCAAGGGCCGCCTGGAGATTCTTGAGGTCCACGCCCGCAACGTGAAGCTGGCCCCGTCGGTTGACCTCAAGGTGCTGGCCCAGAAGACCCCCGGCTTCTCCGGGGCGGACCTGGCCAACATCATCAACGAGGGCGCGCTGCTTGCCGCCCGGCGCCGCAAGGACGCCGTGGACATGGAGGACCTCTCCGAGGCCGTGGACCGCGTGATCGCCGGGCTGGAGAAGAAGAACCGGGTCATCAACCCCAAGGAAAAGAAGATCGTGGCCTACCACGAGACCGGGCACGCCTTGGTGGCCGCCTTCACCCCCGGCACGGACCCGGTGAGCAAGATATCCATCATCCCGCGCGGCCTGGGGGCCCTGGGCTACACCCAGCAGCTCCCCACGGAGGACCGCTACCTCATGACCCGCCAGGAACTGCTGGGGCGCATCGACGTGCTGCTGGGCGGGCGCGTGGCCGAGGAGAAGATCTTCGACGAGATCTCCACCGGCGCCCACAACGACCTGCAGCGCGCCACGGATATCGCGCGGGCCATGGTGGCCGAGTACGGCATGGGCAAGACCCTGGGCCTCTCCACCTACCCCCGGGGCGCGAGGCCAATGTTCCTGAGCCCGGAGCAGGCGCCCCTTGTAGGCAAGGAGTACAGCGAGGCCACGGCGGCCAGCCTGGATGCGGAGGTCAAGGCCCTGCTCGACGAGGCCAAGGGCCGCGTGCGCACCCTGCTGGACGCCCACGGCAAGGACCTGGAGACCGTGGCCCAGGAGCTTCTGAAGCTGGAGGTCATCGACGCGGAGCGCTTCGGCGAGCTCATCGGCAAGCCCATGCACGCCGCCCCGAAGGCTTCCGCCGGTGAGGAGACGACCGACGCCGAGCCCCGGCGGGAGGGCTCCGCCGAGTGAGCCCCGCCGACATCTGGGAAACGCTCATGCATCTGGACGGGCACCTGCTGGCCCTGTCCCGCGATTACGGGGCCTGGGCCTACGGGCTCATGTTCCTGGTGCTCTTCGCGGAGACGGGGCTGGTGGTGGCCACGGCCCTGCCCTCGGACACGGTGCTCTTCGCCGTGGGGGCGCTGGCGGCCCGGGGCGCGGCCTTCGACGTGTGGTGGACGCTCGTGCTCATGGGGCTGGCCGCCTTCCTGGGGGACAGCCTCAACTTCGCCATCGGGCGGCTCCTGGGCAGGCGCTGGCTGGCCGGGCACCGCATCCCCTTCGTCTCGGACGAGGCCCTGGCCCAGGCCCACGACTACTACGAGCGCCACGGCGGCGTGACCATCATCGCGGCGCGCTTCGTGCCGGTGCTGCGCTCGCTGGCGCCCCTGGCGGGCGGCATGGTGGGCATGGGCTGGCGGGAGTTCCTGTACTACAACGCCGTGGGCAAGCTCATCTGGACCCCGCTCTACCTGTTCGGGGGCTACTTCTTCGGCCAGATCCCCTGGGTGCGGGACAACTTCTCCGTGGCCATCTTCTTCGCCCTGGGCGCTCCGCTCATGGGCGTGGTGGCGCGGATGCTCTACGTGAGCGTCAAGAAAGGTCTTTGACCGGCCCCGCCTTGCAGGCGGCGCGACCCACCGCACGGCCAGGACCCAGGGCCCCGGCCAGGCAGCAGGCCCCCAGAATCCCCACCGTCACGGGCGCGCCCAGCCATTGGGCCAGCCCGCCCGCCAGCAGCGCCCCGAAGGGCGCCATGCCCATGTAGAGCATGGTGTAGAGCGACATCACCCGGCCGCGCATGTCGTCGGGAGCGCAGAGCTGGAGCATGGTGTTGCAGCTGGCCATGAGCGCCATGAACCCGAACCCCGTGGGCACGATGCACACGGCGGCCAGCCAGAGCGAGGGCGCGTTGGCGAAGAGCACCAGGGCCGCGCCCATGAGCAGCCCGCCCCTGAAGGCCAGCCGCCCGAACCCTGCGGCCTTTCCCCGCCCGGCCATGAACAGCGCGCCCAGCAGGCTCCCCGCCCCGGACGCCGCCGTGAGCAGGCCCAGGCCCTCCGGCCCGTGACCGAACACGTCCCCCGCGAAGACAGGCAGCAGGATCAGATTGGAGGAGCCCACCAGGCTCACGATGCTGATGAGCGCCAGGATGGCGCGGATCAGGGGCGTCTTCCAGGCGAAGGCCAGCCCCTGGGCCAGGTGCTCGCGCACCCCGGCCGGGGCGGGCTTGGGCGGGGCGTGCTCCAGGCGCATGGCCGCGAGCCCCGCGATCACCGCCAGGAAGCTGACCGCGTTGACAGCGAAACAGGCCCCTTCGCCCACCCAGCCCAGCACCGCGCCAGCCGCCAACGGGCCGAGCACGCGCGCCAGGTGGAAAATGGAGGAGTTGAGCGCGATGGCGTTGTGCAGGTCCTCCTTGCCGACCATCTCCACCACGAAAGAGTGGCGCGTGGGTAGTTCCACGGCGTTGACCACGCCCAGGCAGGCCGCGAAGGCCACCACCTGCCAGACCTGCACCTGTTCGGAGAACGTGAGCCAGCTGAGCGCCGCTGCCTGGAGCATAGCCAGGGCCTGGGCCGCGATGAGCAGGTTGCGCTTGGGCAGCCTGTCGGCCAGCACCCCGCCGAATAGCCCCAGGACCAGCACCGGGATCAGGGAGGCGAAGCCCACCATGCCCAGCGCCATGCTGGAGCCCGTCAGGCGGTAGACCAGCCATCCCTGGGCCGTGCTCTGCATCCAGGTGCCCGTGAGGGAGACCAGCTGACCGCTGAAATAGAGGCGGTAGTTGCGGTGGCGGAAGGATCGGAACAGGTCTGAACGGCTCACGGTGGGAAGGTAGGCCCGGCGGGCTGGGGCGTCAAGGCGGGTGGAAGGGGAGCGGGGGAGAGTGGATGAAGAGCGCCTCCGGCGGCCAGGGGGATGATCCCCCTGGACCCCGCAACAGGATGCCGGGGAATGTTTGGATTGTCGTCTGGGGAGGAGGCCCCCGCCCGGGGCGCGCACCCGATATATTTGAAGAATATCGG